>NZ_JAKFFD010000185.1:0-3395 GCF_036675385.1 Pseudarthrobacter sp.
GCCATCTGGTCCAGCAGTTCGTTGCGGGTGATCGAGTACTTGTCGTTCTCCGGGACCACCATGGTGTAGCCCAGGGCGCGGCCGCGGGGCAGGATGGTGATCTTAGTGACCGGCGCCGAGTTCCGCAGCGCGGCCGCCACCAGGGCGTGTCCGCCCTCGTGGTACGCGGTGATTTTGCGCTCGTGTTCCTTCATCACGCGGCTGCGTTTCTGCGGGCCTGCCATAACGCGGTCAATGGCCTCGTCCAGGGCGCGGTCATCGATGAGGTTGGCGTTGGAGCGCGCGGTCAGCAGGGCTGCCTCGTTCAGGACGTTGGCGAGGTCTGCGCCGGTGTAGCCCGGGGTCTTCTTCGCCACGGCCTTGAGGTCAACGCCCGGGGCCATCGGCTTGCCCTTGGCGTGCACCTGCAGGATCTGGTCGCGGCCGATCAGGTCCGGGGCGTCCACCGAGATCTGGCGGTCAAAACGGCCGGGACGGAGCAGGGCCGGGTCCAGGACGTCGGGGCGGTTGGTGGCAGCGATAAGGATGACGTTGGTCTTAACGTCGAAGCCGTCCATTTCAACCAGCAACTGGTTGAGGGTCTGCTCGCGTTCGTCATTGCCGCCGCCGATGCCGGCACCGCGGTGCCGGCCGACGGCGTCGATCTCGTCGACAAAGATAATGGCGGGAGAGTTGGCCTTGGCCTGCTCGAAGAGGTCGCGGACACGGGACGCGCCCACGCCGACAAACATTTCCACGAAGTCCGAGCCGGAGATGGAGAAGAACGGCACGCCGGCCTCACCGGCGACGGCACGGGCCAGGAGGGTCTTGCCGGTTCCCGGAGCGCCGTAGAGCAGCACGCCCTTGGGGATCTTGGCGCCCACGGCCTGGAATTTGGCCGGTTCCTGCAGGAACTCCTTGATCTCCTGGAGCTCCTCCACGGCCTCGTCCGCACCTGCTACGTCAACGAAGGTCACTTGCGGCATGTCCTTGTTGACCATCTTGGCCTTGGACTTGCCGAACTGCATGATCTTCGAGCCGCCGCCCTGCATCCGGGTCATCAGGAACCAGAACAGCGCACCTAGCAGAATGACAGGGATAAGCAGCGAGAGCAGGCCGGAGAACCAGTTGCTTTCGATCGGCTGGTCCGTGTAGCCGTTGGCGGGCTTGGCTGCTGTGACGGCCTTGACGACGTCGATGGCGCGGGCGTCGACAAAGAAGAACTGGACGCTCTTGCCCTTGTCCTGGCCGTTGACATCCAGGTTGTCCTTAAGGGTCAGGTCAACGCGGTTTTCGCCGTCGAAGATCTTTGCCTGCTCAACCTTGCCGCTGTCCGCGAGGAGCTCAAGGCCCTTGTCCGTGTCGATCCGTGCCGCACCGCCGGGAGCCAGTGTTGCAAAAGCCACGAGGAGCATGGCGATCACAACAACGATCCAGATGCCCGGGCCCTTGAAGAAACTCTTAGCTTTCATCTGTTCGGGGGCTGGCCCCGTCCCTCCTGGTAGTGCTGCACGGCGAGTGGTCTACGCGCGTGTGGTGCTGCCTCAGCTACTAGCTATACACCGTTCGGAGTAATTCACGCACGGTGCCGCGCAAAAGTTCCCTCTGGGCGTAGCGGGATCTGGAAGGTACCGCGGAACTCCCCAGGTCAGCCGGCTGCGGCGACAGCCAGTTTCCGGAGGATGGCCGTGCCGCCCTCGGCGAACACGGACGAACCCTTGTTTCCAACGCGCGGGAAGATCAGGTCGGTCAGGACCACTTTCCCGCCCTGGGCGAAGACCTCAACAGAGCAATGATCGACGACGATGCGCAGCGTGAGCACGCCGTCCTCCAGCAGGACGGGGGCGGACTCCACGGACGCGAAGGCCGGGTGGAATGCCGTTTCCCCCGCAACTGTGCGGTCCAGGGTCAGCACCCCGGCGGCGGGGTCGTAGGCGAGGACCGCGGCACCGCCGTCGGAATCCTCCCAGAACCGGAAACCGCAGCGGCCCGCTGCGCCCGGAAGAATCTCGGCGTCGATGACCTGCGCTTCGCCTGGCAGGATTTCCGGCAGCGGCAGCACACCGTGAAGCTCGCGGCCGTCCAGGAGCTGGACACTCTCAAGGGGCGGAAGAATGGGGGCCTGCACCAGGGCCGGACGCCCGTCCACCGTTTCCAGCGAGACCTCACGGACCAGCGACATCCCGGACCGCCACGGGAACGTGGGCAAGCTGTTGGCGTAGTCCCAGTTGCTGAGCCAGCCGATCATGAGGCGCCGTCCGTCGGGAACATTGCTGAAGGAGACGGCGGCGTAGTAGTCGCGGCCCCAGTCCAGCCAGCGGCATTCGCGGAGCCGTCCAGCCTCGGCGCCCGCACCGCTGGTTGCGTAGACCGGAGAGTCAAGCAGGGATGACGGATCAGGCGTGAACGTGAAGCCGTCAAAGTCGCCCACGAAATATTGCCCGCCAGAGCCTCCGGCCACTGCGCCGGGGTTGATGTTGACCACCAGCACCCACTTGGTCCGGTCCGGATCGCCGTCCACGGGCAGCGGGAAGAGGTCAGGGCATTCCCACTCTCCCCCGGCGGCGTTGGCGGGTCCGAACTCGCTGGCCAGCTCCCACACGCGCAGGTCTGTGGAACGGTAGAAAACCACCTTTTGCTCCCGCGCTTCGACAGCGGCCATCACCCAGCACAGGCCGTCAGGGCCGGGGTAACTGAAGACCTTGGGGTCGCGGAAGTTTGCCGAGCCGCGCGTCAGGACGGGGTTGCCCGCGAACTTGGTCCAGGTCATGCCGGCGTCGTTGCTGTAGGCCAGGGACTGGGCCTGGGTGCCTTCATGGGCGGTGCCGGGCTTGAACGCGCTGGTGTAGATGGCCACCAGGGGCGGGTTTTCGGCGCTGCCGAAGCCCGAGCTGTTGGCATGGTCCACCACAATGCTGCCGGAGTAGATGTCCTCGGCATCATCGCAGGCAATGGCCACGGGCTGCTCGGTCCACTGCACCAGGTCGGTGGACGTTGCGTGGCCCCAGGACATGTTGCCCCACACGGTCCCGTACGGGTTGTTCTGGTAGTAGAGGTGGTACGTACCGCCGTAAAACACCAGGCCGTTGGGGTCATTGAGCCAGGTGTCCCGCGCCGTGTAGTGGAGGGCGGGACGCAGGTGCGGCGTTCCGGCCGGGTCCGTCTCGGGGCGTGCGTCATCAAGGTAACTGGACATGGGTGGTGGGTCCTTGGTCTGGTGTGCGTAGGTTCTGGCCTTGGCCTTGTAACTGGCGGTAACGCAGCAGCGGTCAGCGCGCGGGCGCCGCCACCGAATCGCGCCGCACCAGCGGGCAGTCCAGGATGGTCGGGTGGAGCGCCATGAGGGCCAGGTCCGTCTTACCCTCGATGGCGTCGATCAGGTTCTCGGCGGCCCAGGCACCCATTTCGTAGTGCGG
>NZ_JAKFFD010000090.1:0-15927 GCF_036675385.1 Pseudarthrobacter sp.
TTCGGCGTAACGGCCACCCTGAGCATGATTGGCCTGGGCCTGGCCATCCGCAGCATCCCGCTCGGGACGGCCTACGCCGTCTGGGTGGGGATCGGCGCTGCCCTGACGGTGGGCTGGGCGATGGCCACCGGCGTCGAACCCTACAGCGTCCTGAAGGTGCTGTTCATCGGGGGGATAGTGGCCTGCGCGGCCGGGTTGAAATCCCTGCCTGCTGGCAGGAACAAAGAGCCAGCCACCGAGGACACGCCGGCGTCTGCCACCGTCGAATAGCCACCGTGCCCGTCAGGCCAGAGCGCCTTTGATGAGCAGGCTCACCCCGGCAACGAGGCACAGGCTGAGGGCCGCGGGACGGAGGGCGGCGGCGGAAATCCGCTTCACCACCGCCAACGATGCCAGCGCCCCGAGGGCAACGCCCGGCAGCAGCCAGCCGGTGAGCAGCAGCTCCTCCGTGCCGAAGGAACCGGCGCACGCCAGGGCGAGCAACGAGACCAACGACGAAACCAGAAAAAACAGGGAGAGGTTGGCACGGTACCGGGCCGGGTCTTCGCTCCGGTAAACCACCACAAGCGGCGGCCCTGAGGTGGAGGCAACCGTACCCAGGACTCCGCCGAGCAGGCCGGCCGTGAACAGGGAGAAGCGGTCTTGCGGGATGCGGAACCCTGTGAGTCCGGTGAGCACGCTGGCCACCACCAGCCCGCCCACAATCATGCCGGTCCATTTGCCGTTCAGCAGGGGCAGCACACACAGTCCGGCAACGGCACCGGGCAGGCACCCGGCAATGGCCAGCTTGAGATCCACGTGCCGCAGCCCCCTCCGGTTCTGCCAGCTCACGAACAGCATGACCACCACCGACACGAGAAGCAGCGGGCCGGGCACCAGCTGCGGGCTGATCATCAGCAGCAGCGGCGAGGAGACGATGCCGAATCCGGACCCGGTGCCGGCCTGTGCCACCACAGCGACGGCAACTATGAGAGCCGCGATGATGAGTTCCGTGGTGGTCATGGTGTCCATTCCTAGATGAATTGCACTCCCACGTAGGCGAGTACACCGATGAGGCCCCAGGAGAGCATGGCGACGACGACCGCCCTGCCGCTGGTGTGAAGAATTGACCGTATTTGCACGGACGCTCCCAGCCCGAACAGCGCCGCAGCGAGCAGAAGGTCCTGCGCGAGCGCAGCACCTTCCAGGACCGCATGCGGCAGGATTCCCAGCGTCCGCAACACGATCATCGCCATGAACCCGGCCACGAACAGCGGGATCAGGGGTGGGAATTTGAGCGTGCCTTCTTCGATGCCGGCGGCCGCCTTGCTGTGCTGGGAACGCTTGCGCCGGGAACGGTTGCGGCAGCGCTGCACCAAAGCGGCAGCGGTGACCATCGGGGCGAGCATCAGGACACGGGTGAGCTTGATGACCAGGGCCCCGGCCAGGGCCGCGGTGCCTGCCGTCTGTGCCGTCGCGACAACCTGCCCCACGTCATGGACGCTGGCCCCCACCCAATGCCCGAACTGCACCCCGTCCAGGCCGAGAGGACCCTTGAGGGCCGGCAGCACAGCGATGGCAAGGGTTCCGCACAGGGTCACGAGCGCGATGGGCACCACGGTCCCGCGGTGATCCGTCCTGGTCACTCCGCTCATGGCCCCGATAGCGGAGGCGCCGCAGATGGAAAAGCCTGCGGCCAGGAGCAAAGGCTGGTCTCCCGGAAGCCTGAAAGCCTTGCCCAGCAGCAAGGTGCCCACAAAGGTCAGCAGCACGATGCCCACCACGATCCCCAGTGTCGCCCAACCGAGGGCCGCGACGTCTATGAGGCTCAGCTTCAGTCCGAGCAGCACGATTCCGAGCCTCATGAACCTCTTGGCGGCCAGCACCAGCCCGGGCTGCATGACTCCTTCGACTGCCGGGCCGATCCCGGGCAGGTTTGCGGAAAGGATGCCCAGGATGACGGCCACCGTGAGGAAGGGGAGCACCGGGACGGCCGCGTGGACAAGCCAGGCGCCGGCCACGGCAGCGGCCGCCAATGCGAGCCCGGGCAGCCGCCTGTCCCGCAGGCCTCGCGGGAGAAATCCACGCTGTTTGCCGTTTCCTTCCGGCTTGTCGCTTCCTACGGGCGTGGCAACGTCTTGTGTCATGGTCGTCTGCGATCCTCCCGGAGCGGGCTTGCGCCGTGCTCAGGCCGGATCTCCTTTCTTTCGAGTACGGAGAGCGATTGCATGGCGCTCAACAGGCCAACGGACGCGATGTCCCCGGCGCTGCAACCACGGGACAGATCGTTCAGGGGCGCTGCCAGCCCCTGCAGGATCGGGCCCACGGCCACGGCTCCCCCGAGCCGTTCGGTGATCTTGTAACCGATGTTTCCGGCGTCCAGGCTGGGGAACACCAGCACATTTGCCTGACCCGCCACGTCCGAGCCGGGTGCTTTCGCCGCCCCGATGGCGGGGACCAGCGCGGCATCAAACTGCAGCTCGCCGTCCACGTGCAGCAGCGGGTGGCGGGTCCGCAGGATTTCCATTGCGGACCTGACCTTGTCCACGTGCGAGTGCATGGCGCTGCCCCGGGTGCTGAAGGACAGCATGGCCACCTTCGGCGGCTGCCCCGTCAGCGCCTGGTGCATGGCGGCTGCCGAGGCTGCGATGTCAGCCAACTGTTCGGCGGAAGGATCGGGAACGACGGCGCAATCGCCGAACGTCAGTTCCCTTCCGTCGGGCAGCAGCATCAGGAACGAGCTGCTCAGGGTGGTGCATCCGGGGTCCAGGCCCACCACGCGCAGCGCGGCCCGGAGCACCAGGGCCGTGGGTGTCCCGGCACCGGCAACACAGGCGTCCAGATACCCGGCCCGCAACGCGGCAGCGGCAACATGGACCGGTTCCTGACTGGCGTGGGGCAGCTGCTCGGGTTTGCGGGCGTAAGCCTCCCCGATCAGCGCGGCGATGCTGCTGTCGCCGGCCAGCCCGCCGACGTCGAGGATGGCGTCGCCGGGCAGCACACAGTCCAGTTCGGCCGCCACCCGCCGGATTTCAGGGCTGCGGCCAATGAGCCTGGGGCTGATGATTCCTTCCGCGGCCAGCGCACTGGCAGCGCGAACGGCACGCTTGTCCTCGCCGTCGGCGAATCCGACCACCCGGCCACGGCCGGACAGCTCCTGGCGCCAGCGCTCAAACAGCGCGCTTCCCGCGGGCGGCGCTGCCTGCGGAATGCGCTTCTCAACAATCGCAGTCGCCATGGTTGTACCTCTTATCTCGAACCTGCGGAGGCCACATCGGATCCTGCGAAGGCGTCCACGAGGGGGCGCCTCCGCAGGCGAAGAACCGGATTCGGTGGTTAGGGCTGGATGGCCTTCTCGATGTCGGTGAGCATGCCGTCCACACCATGCAGCAGCGCGGACAGGACCCCTGCATCGGCCACTAGCGGCGGGGAGATCATGATCATGGTGGCACCGCGGTCGTCCCCGCGCAGGATCACCTTGGTCCGCTTGAAGGACTCAGGAAGGACTTCGCGAAGGACCTTCAGCGACTCGGCTTGGGTCAGTTCGCGGCCGCTGAAACTGTCCGCCATGAGTTCGATCGCGTAGAAGAAGCCCGTGCCCCGGACTGCCTTGACGCAGCGGTGCGAGTTCTTCAGGGATTCCAGGGCCTCCATGAGCTTCGGACCCTGTACCTGGACGTTTCCCAGGACGTTTTCGTCCCGCATGGCGGTGATGTTGGCGACCGCGACGGCGGTGGACACCGGGTGCCCGCCCCAGGTGGCCCCATGCGTGAAGACGCCGCCCGTGGAGGAGTTGAACAACTCCTGGACCAGCTGCTCGCGGACGATCAGGCCGCCCAGGGGTGCGTAGCCGGAAGTGGAACCCTTGGCGAACGTGACCAGGTCCGGGACCACGCCGGTGACGCCGTAGCCGAAGAAGTGGCCAAGCCGGCCGAAGGAGCAGATGACTTCATCGGAGACCAGGAGGATCCCGTACTTGTCGCACAGCGCCCGCAGGGCCGGCCAGTAGCCCTCAGGTGCCACGAGGGCTCCGCGGCCGTTCTGGACCGGCTCGACAAAGATGGCCGCAACGGTTTCCGGGCCCTCTTCGAGGACCACCCGCTCAATGGCGCGGAAGCAGTCGAGCTCCGTGACCGGGCCGCAGTCGCCGGTGAAACCGAGGGTGTTCGGGACGCTGCGGATTCCCGGCAGGAGCTCGCCGAACGGTTCCTTGATCTTGGGCAGCTGCGTGATGGACAGGGCACCCATGGTGGTGCCGTGGTAGGCCATGTCGCGGCTGATGACTTTGGTGCGCTGCGGCTGGCCCTGGCTGCGGAAGTACTGGCGGGCAAACTTCAGGGCCGTCTCCACGGCCTCGGAGCCGGAGTTGACGAAGAACGTGGTGCCCAGGTCGCCGGGGGCCAGATCCGCGATGAGCGCGGCGGCCTCAATGGCCGGCGGGTGTGCCGAGCCCCAGTTGGAGGCGTAGGCCAGGGTGCTGATCTGCTCACTGGCAGCCTTGGCGATGTCCTGGCGGCCGTGGCCCATGTTTACGCAGAAGAGCCCGGCGAGGCCGTCCAGGTAGCGGTCCCCTTCGGTGTCGATGAGGTAGCTGCCTTCGCCCCGGACAAAAATCGGGAACTCGCTGTCCCAGGTGTCCTTGCGGGTGAAATGGGGTCCGAGATGGCGCCGGGCCTGGGCCCGGAGTGTGGTGGCGTCCAAAACTATCTCCTTCTTGTCGAGGTGAGTAGCGATGATCGAAGCCTAGGCTGGCGGCCACCCCGGGCATCAGTGCCACATCGTGCCCGGCTGATGGGTCCAGTTTGGTCCCGTCAGCCGACGCACATCTGGTGCTTCTGGTCCCATCCTGGAGCGGAACATACTTCGATAACGCTGCGCAGCCCGCACGGCGGACTTATTTGCAGAGCACCCATCAACAACATGGAGGTCACAATGAAGATCGGCATCCCGAAGGAAATCAAGTCCCACGAATACCGAGTAGCCGTCACGCCGGCCGGCGTCCACGAGCTCGTCGCCCACGGGCACGATGTGTTTATTGAGGCCGGCGCCGGAGAAGGCTCGTCCATCTCCGATGACGCCTACACGGTAGCGGGAGCCGCCATCCTTCAGACGGCCGACGAGGTCTGGGCCGCCGCCGATCTGCTGCTCAAGGTCAAGGAGCCGATCGCGCCGGAATACCACCGCATGCGGCCGGACCTGACGATCTTCACCTACTTGCACCTGGCCGCCGACGAGGCCTGCACCCGGGCCCTGCTCGACGCCGGCAGCACCTCCATTGCCTACGAGACGGTCCAGCTCGAAGACGGCTCGCTGCCGCTGCTGTTCCCCATGAGCGAAGTGGCCGGCCGGCTGGCTCCCCTGGTGGGCGCGCAGTGCCTGACCCGCCCCGAGGGTGGCCGCGGCGTGCTGATCGGCGGCGTCTCCGGTGTGGCACCGGCCCGCGTGGTCATCATCGGCGCCGGTGTGTCCGGCATGAACGCCGTTGCCGTGGCTGCCGGCATGTGGGCGGACGTGGTCCTCTTCGACAAGAACGTGGACAAGCTGCGCGCAGCGGACCGCATGTACCAGGGCCGGGTCCGCACCCTCGCCGCCAACCAGCTCGCCATCGAGCAGGAGGTCATCCAGGCCGACCTCGTCATCGGCGCCGTGCTGGTCCCCGGGGCCAAGGCGCCCAAGATCATCTCCAACGAACTGGTCTCCCGCATGAAGCCCGGCAGTGTCTTGGTGGACATCGCCATCGACCAGGGCGGCTGTTTCGAGGACTCGCACCCCACCACGCACCAGGAACCCACCTTCCGCGTCCACGGCTCGGTCTTCTATTGCGTGGCCAACATGCCGGGCGCCGTACCCCACACCTCCACCTACGCGCTGACCAACGTCACACTGCCGTACGTGCTGCAGATCGCCGACAAGGGTGTGGAGCGAGCCGTGGCCGAGAACGCGGCACTGCGCGCAGGCCTGAGCACCCTGGGCGGGCGCCTGACGAACGCGGCCGTCGGCGCAGCCCACAGCATCGACGTCGCTGATGCACTCGAATCTTTGGCCCGTAGCTAAAGTACAAGGAGTAATTCTTGGCGGGGGAGTTCATACTGAACTCCCCCGCTTCTTTCGGTCCTGATACTTCATCGCGCTGCTTGGGAGGCGAAACGTGCCACGGACACTCATAGAGATTGACCGCAGCTCCAGCGAGCCCCTGTACCGGCAGGTCCGCCGCGTCATCGAGCACGGCATCGCCGTGGGCATCTTCGATTCGCGCCGCAGGCTGCCCAGCTCCCGGGAACTGGCCGCCGAGCTCAAGGTTGCCCGCAACACCATCAACCTGGCGTACCAGGAACTCCTCACCGAGGGCCTGGTACTCAGCCACGAACGCAGCGGAATCTTCGTCAACCCGGAAATGCTGGCCGCGGCGGAAGCCGACGTGCCGGCCACGGATTCGATGATCGATTGGTCCTCCCGGATGCGCCGCTACGCGGACGAGGGCGTCCCGGAGGTGGAAAAGAACGCGGACTGGCACACATATCCGTACCCGTTCGTCGCCGGCCAGGTGGACGTCCACAGCTTCCCCGCCACGGCCTGGATACGGAGCCTGCGCGAAGCCCTGTATCAGCCCCACCGTTTCGCCAGCCTCCAGGACAGCGTGGGCGCCGACGACCCGATGCTGATCGAGATGATCCGCCGCCAGATCCTGCCGGCACGCGGCATCGAGGCCGGTGCGGACGAAATCCTGATCACGGTCGGATCCCAGCAGGGACTGGACCTGCTGGCCAGGACACTGCTGGGCCCCCACCAGCGCGTGAGTATCGAGAACCCCGGCTATCTGGACGCCCGTCACATCTTCCTGCGCACCGGCGCACAGGTCTACGGGATCGACGTCGACCAGGACGGGCTCTGCCTCCCCGGGACCCTCAGCGGCACCGCCTTGCTCTACGTCACCCCCAGCCACCACCACCCCACGAATGTCACGCTGAGCATGGAGCGCCGCCGTCGCCTGCTCAAGCTTGCCGCCGCGTCGGGAACGGTCCTCATCGAAGACGACTACGACAGCGAGTTCCGGTACGAAGGCAGCCCCAGCCCCGCGCTGAAGGCCCTGGATTCCACCGGCGACGTGCTGTACCTGGGCACGTTCTCCAAGTTCCTCTCCCCCGGGCTGCGGCTCGGGTTCCTGGTAGGACCCGCAGAACTGATCACGGAACTGCGGCGCGTGCGGCGATACCAGGTGCGCCACCCTCCCGGGCACATGCAGCGCGCCCTCGCCCTGATGATCGACAGCGGCGATTACCACCGCGCCCTGCGCCGTCACCGGCGGCAGCTGAAGACGCGCTGGGAGACGGTCACCGAGATGTCCGCACTGTGCCTCCCCTGGGAGCAGGGCCCGTACCCGCCCGGTGGCGTCAGCCTCTGGATGGAGGGACCGGCCCGGCTCGATGCCGTGGAGCTCGTGCGCCGTGCCGAAAAGCGCGGTGTGCTGATCGAGCGCGGGGACGTCTTCTTCAGCCAGGAAAATGCGCCGCGGAACTGCTTCCGGATCGGCTTCGGCGCCATTCCCACGCGCTCCATCCCGGAGGGTCTGGCCCGCGTGGGCGAGGTGGCCGCGAAGCTGCTCGCCGAGGGGTAGTCCGGTCCCGTGGCGCTGGACCAGGGGCCGGTAACGGTCCGGCCTCTAAGCACCGGCAAAGCCAAAGACTCCCCGGACCTTTCGGTCCGGGGAGTCTTTGTGTCAGCTACGACCGGCTGTCCGGTCTACACGTAGTCCTTGTACTTCTCGAGCGTGCGGACCGGCTTCGCGAGGGCATCGCGGCGGAAGGGGTCTCCCAGTTCGCGGGTGCACATAATCTCGATGACCGTGGTCTTGCCCTCTTCCATCTGGGCGGCGAGCGCGCGCTTGAGCGCGGGGCCCACCTCGTCGAGCTGGTCGACCACGATGCCTTCGGCTCCCATGGTCTGGGCCATGGCGGCGAAGCTCTCGCCGTTGTCGAGTTCTCCGGCGATGAAGCGGCGGTTGTAGAACTCCACCTGGTTCTTCTTCTCCGCACCCCACTGGCGGTTGCGGAAGACGACGGCGGTAACCGGGATGTCGTGCCGCACGGCGGTGAGGACTTCGCCCATGCTCATGGCCCAGGCACCGTCGCCGGCGTAGGCCACGGCGGGACGGTCCATGGCTGCAGCCTTGGCGCCAATCATGGTCGGCAGGGCGTAGCCGCAGTTGCCGAAGCTCATCGGGGCGAAGAAGCTGCGGGGTTTCTCGAAGCGCAGGTAGCTGTGGGCCACGGAGTTGATGTTGCCGATGTCCGTGGAGATCATGACGTTCTCCGGCATCGCCTTCTCCAGCTCGCGGAGCACCTGGCGCGGGGACAGCCAGTTGCCGTCCTCGTTCTTGTGCTCCTCGAGCATATCGAGGCTGTACTCATCCTTTTCGTGCGTCCACGCGGTAAGTTCCTCTTCCCAGCTTTCCTTCTCCGCCTTGATAGTGGCGGCACGCTCGGCCTTCGTGGCGTCGCAGGCGAGGGTGAGCTGGTCCAGGCGCTTGCTCAGCTCGAGTGCCACGGCTTTGGCATCGCCGCAGATGCCCACGCTGATCTTCTTGACCAGGCCCAGCATGGTGTGGTCGGCGTCGATCTGGATGATCTTCGCTTCGGTGGGCCAGTACGCCTGGCCGTACTGCGGCAGGGTGCCGAACGGGCCCAGGCGGGTGCCGAGGGCGATCACGACGTCGGCCTGGGAGATGAGCTTCATGCCTGCCTTGGATCCCTGGTAGCCCAGCGGACCGGCCCAGAGCGGGTGGCTGGCCGGGAAGGAGTCGTTGTGCTGGTAGCTGTTGACCACCGGGGCGCCCAGGCGTTCGGCCAGGGCTTTGCATTCCTCGACGCCGTCGGCCATGACCACACCGCCGCCGGAGACGATCACGGGGAACTTGGCCGTGGCGAGCAGGGCTGCTGCCTCGTCCAGGCTCTTGGTACCGCCGGCGCCTCGATCCACGCGGCGCGGCTGCGGGATCTCGACAGTTATCTCCCCGTAGAAGTAGTCACGCGGGATGTTCAGCTGCGTGGGTCCGTTTTCAGACATGGCGCGGTCGAAGCAGCGGCCGGTGAATTCGGCCATGCGGGCCGGGTGGGTCACGTGGCCCTGGTATTTCGTGAATTCCTGGAACATGGGCAGCTGCTTGGCCTCCTGGAAGCCGCCGAGGCCGATGCCCGTGGTGCCGGCTTCCGGCGTCACGATGACCACGGGGCTGTGCGCCCAGAATGCCGCGGCGATGCCGGTGACGCAGTTGCTGATGCCCGGTCCATTCTGGCCGATGACCACGCCGTGGCGTCCGCTGGCACGGGCATAACCGTCAGCCATGTGGGCTGCCCCCTGCTCGTGGACCACCGGAACCAGGCGGATGCCTGCGGGGGCGAAGATGTCCATGGCGTCCATGAAGGCTGAACCCATGATGCCGAAAATGTCGGTGACGTCGTTGGCGACCATCGTCTCCACGAAGGCCTCCGACGGTGTCATTTTCTGCACGCCCTTGGCGACTTCGCGGGCGGCCTTGGCCGGTGCTGCCTGGGCCGGGGCGTCTTTGCCCTGCCCCGCGGATGAGTCGGTGACGAGCGCTTCTGCCGTGCCGTCGTTGGCAACGGATGAGAGTTCGACGGTGTCTTGGCTCATGATGATTGCTCCTCCTCCAGGATTTCGCCTAGATACGTTTGACTGTAAAAAATGGAACGTAGCGTTCCTGTTTTGGTGCTGATGCCGAGATTATGGCAAAAGAACAACAACGTCAACGGGTATTTCAATTATTCGGAACGATGCGTACGATATTCTTGAACTAGGCGCCAATTTCGGTGCGGCTTGACCACGTGGAGGACAACAAAATGGCTGAGATTCACAGGTTGGGCGAGCCCGCCCTTCAGGCAACGACGGAGCTGGCCGGGGACACGCCCACCATGCGGCTGTTCTCGCTGCTGGAACTGATCGCCACCAAGGACCAGCTCTTCACGCTCCAGGGCCTGGTGGAGGAAACGGGCACACCCAAGCCCACGCTGCACCGCATGCTGCATCAGCTGGAAAGCTCCGGCCTTCTGATCCGGGAGAACAATGGCCGGCACTACGGCACCGGGGTCCGGCTGCGGCGCATGGCGGAGAATCTGCTGATCAATGACATGCACCACGGCGCACGCCACGCGGTGCTGCGGAACCTGGTCGCGGAACTGGGCGAGAGCTGCAACGTGACGGCGGTGTCCGGCAGCGAAGTGGTCTACCTGGACCGCATCGAAACCTCCGAACCGCTGCGGATCACGCTCCAACCCGGCTCCCGGGTGCCGGTGCACTGCTCGGCCAGCGGGAAGATGATCCTCTCCCAGCTCAGCCCGGCACAGCGCAGGCGCCTCATTGCCGCCGCGCCGCTGGAACGCTACACGAACAAGACCGTGACGGACCCCGAGCTGATCGAGGAGGAACTCCAGCGCGTCCGCCGGGACGGCTACGCGATCGACGACGAGGAATTCCTCCCAGGCATGGTGTGCGTGGCCGTGCTGGTTCCCACAGCGAACACCGTGTCCAACCTTTGCGTCGCCGTCCAGGCGCCGATCATGCGGCTCACCCCCGAGAAGGGACTGAAGCTGCTCCCGGCCCTGCAGCGTGCCGCAGCGGCGATCGGTCTGATCGAGGCCGAGGCCGGTTCCGGCACCGCGGAAGGAACCGCCGACCGCGGCAGCACGACCGGCGGCAGCACTGCCGGGGCGGCCGGGATCGACGCGGGCGGCACTGACGGCCTGGAGGACGAGTTGTGGACGAACTGAGCCGCCTGATGCCGGGCGAGATGGTTTCAGTCCGCGAGGTGTTCAATCTCGATTCGGACCTCAAAGTGGCGGCCTTCCGGGAAGCCGACGAGCATGTCCCCGAGGTGGACCCCGCCTACCGTTTCAACCACGACGTCACCCTGGCCATCCTGGCCGCCTTCACCAGGAACCGGCGGATGCTGCTCCAGGGCCTGCACGGCACAGGCAAGTCCACGCACATCGAGCAGGTGGCCGCGCGGCTGAACTGGCCCTGTGTGCGGGTGAACCTGGACGGCCACATCAGCCGCCTTGACCTGGTGGGCCGCGACACCGTGGTGTTGAAGGACGGCAAGCAGGTCACCGAGTTCCAGGAAGGGATTGTCCCCTGGGCCATCCAACGGCCGGTTGCCTTGATCCTGGACGAGTACGACGCCGGCCGCCCGGACGTGATGTTCGTGATCCAGCGGCTCCTGGAACGCGACGGCAAGCTGACCCTGCTGGACCAGAACCGGGTCCTTGACGTGCACCCCGGGTTCCGGCTCTTTGCCACGGCCAACACCGTGGGACTGGGAAACCTCAACGGCATGTACCACGGCGTGCAGCGGCTCAACCATGCGCAAATCGACCGCTGGAACATCGTCGCCGCCCTGAACCATCCTCCGGCGGAGGACGAGATCGGGATCGTGCTGGCGCGGGTCCCTGAGCTGGACGACGCAGCCGGCCGGAAACTGGTGGCGTCCATGGTGGCCGTGGCCAAGCTGACGCGGGACGGTTTCCGGGTGGGCGATCTGTCCACCCTGATGTCCCCGCGCACCGTCATCACCTGGGCCGAGAACATCGGGATCTTCGGCGATCCCGGCAAGGCGTTCCAGCTGTCCTTCGTCAACAAGTGCGATGAAGCCGAGCAGCCGCTCATTGCCGAATTCTTCCAGCGCTGCTTTGACCGGGAGCTGGAAGCGCCACGGACCTCGGGGTACCTGCCCGCCGAGCTGGCGCCAACCCGCGCCTTCGCTGCCGCCGCGGCCAGCTAAGGGCCGCCCATGGCCTCCCTGGCGGAACAGACGGAGCAGGCGGAGAGGGAACGGGCGGAGACCGCCTCCCGGCAGCTCGCAGCCACATCGCTGCGCCGCCGCAAGCAGACCCTTGAACTGTGCGCCGCAGCCATGCGCGGGCTCAGCGGGCAGGGCGGCCTGCACTTCCGCGGCCCCGCGCTGTACCGGGAGAGCACCCGGGTGGCCATGCCCGCACCCCATGTCCACCCGGGAACGGACGCCGTTACGTTGGACGCCTTCCGCGGCGCGGCGGACGGCATGGCGCTGCGGCTGCAGCACAGCGATGCCGCTCTGCATGCGGAGTTCTGCCCCGCAACGCCGGCACGAATGCTGGTGTTTGAGATGCTCGAACAGTTCCGTACCGAGTCGCTGGCCGACGGCGCCATGCCGGGGGTCCGGGCCAACCTGAACCGCCGCTTCCAGCAATGGTCCCGGGATTTCGAGGCGTCCACGCTGGCGGACACGGACCTGGGACTCATCCTCTTCACCGTGGCCCAGGTCTGCCGGGCGAGGATCACCGCGGAGCCGATGTCCCCGGACTTCGAGGACCGGATTGAATCCACCCGGGCCGAGCTTGCCCCGCACGTCGGCACGCATCTGGCCGCCCTGCGGCTGGAACGGTTCTCCCAGCCGAGCTTCGGCCGCCATGCCCTCGCCATCGCGGAGACCGTCGCCGCCATCAGCGAGCACCTGGAAGCCCGGGAAGCGCGGCCCTCCCGTTCCGGCGGCCGCGTGCCGCAGTTCCAGCTGCTCTTCGATCAGGACAGCAACGACGACGCCGTCCCCACCGCGGGGTATGGGCGCAGCGATGCGCTGGAAGCCGGAGGCGACGGCTACCGAAAGTTCACCACGGCCTATGACCGCGAGCTCCAAGCCACGGACCTGGTCCGCGCCGAACTGCTGCGCGGTTATCGGCAGCAGCTGGACGACGACATTGCCAGGCAGGGCATCAACGTGCCCCGGCTGGGCCGTGCCCTGGGCGCGGCGCTGTCCACGGCCGTCCACGACGGCTGGGACGGCGACGCCATTGAGGGCCGGCTCGACGGCAGCAGGCTCGCCCGGCTGGTCACGGCATCCGGGGACCGCAGGGTGTTCCGGACCGAACGGATCGAACTCCGGACCGACGCCACGGTGACGTTCCTGGTGGACTGCTCCGGTTCCATGAAGGAGCACAGCGCCGCCGTGGCCGCGCTGGTGGACGTCTACGCGCGCGCCCTGGAACTGGCGGGGGCCCGATGCGAAGTCCTGGGCTTCACCACAGCCGCCTGGAACGGCGGCCGTGCCGGGAAGGACTGGATCCGTACCGGTAGGCCCCCGCATCCGGGGCGGCTCAACGAGGTGCGGCACCTGGTCTTCAAGGACGCAGACACCCCGTGGCGGCGGGCCCGCCCGGCCATTGCCGGGCTCATGAAGAAGGACCTGTTCCGTGAAGGAGTCGACGGCGAGGCGTTGGACTGGGCCTGCGCGAGGCTCGCCGATGCCGGGAACGGCACGGGGAACTGCGGCACGTCGAGCAACAGCTCCGAACGGCGGATCCTGCTGGTGGTGTCCGACGGGAGCCCGATGGACGGCGCCACCGCCCTGGCCAACGACGGCCACTACCTGGAACAGCATCTCCGGGATGTGGTGGCGGCGCACGAAGCCGCCGGCAACGCGGAGATCTTCGGACTCGGCGTGGGGCTGGATCTCTCGCCGTACTACCGCAGGAACATCACACTGGACCTCTCACGCGGAGGCAGTGCCGCCGTCGTCGGGCAGGTCCTGGCCATGCTTGCCGGACGCCGCTGACGCTACGCCCGTGCGGCGAAGGCGCTTAACGCAAGAGCCCGCCGCGGGGACGTGCCTCCATTGGCACTTCCCCGCGGCGGGCTTTACGGACCGGACTGACATCCGGCCTGAAGATCAGGGGCGGGCCGCCACCGGCTGCTTGTCGGGCTCCTCCTCGAGCCCTTCAGCCAAGGGGTCCAAGGACGGATCCCCCGGAAGGTCGGCGGCGTCGTTGCCGGCTTCTTCTCCTGGCTTGCGGCCGTAGCGCCGGCGTAGCTCGTAGCTGAGCAGGATGATCACGAGCGTCACGCCGCTCATCACGAACTGGGTCTGGGTGCTGGGCAGCAGGGCCATGGCGGCGATGACCAAGAGCATGAGCGCGATGGTTGCGTAGCTCAGCCATGGAAACAGCCACATCTTAAGCTTCAGCGCCCCGGGGTCGTCGCGGTCCAGTCTCTTGCGCAGCACCACCTGTGACAGTGCGATCGCCAGGTAGACGAAGAGCGCCACGGCACCGTAGGAGTTCACCAGGAAGGCGAACACCACATCACCCCACACGTAGACACAGACCACCGAAACGTAGCCCACGGTGGTGCCCAGCAGGATGGCACGGCGCGGAACGCCGCTCCGTGACAGCTTGGTGAAGAACTTGGGGGCATCGCCGTTGCGGGTGAGCGCAAACAGCATGCGCGAGGTGGTGTACAGGGCTGAGTTCAGGCACGAGAGCACTGCCGTGAGGACAATGAAGTTCATGATGGTGGACACCGCCGGGATACCCAGGACGTCCAGCACCGCCGCGTAGGGGCTCACGCCGACGCTCTCGGCATCCCACCTCTGGATCGCCACCACCACGAAGATCGAGCCGACGTAGAAGGTCACCACCCGGGCCACGATGGAGCGCATGGCCTTCTTGACCGAACGCTCGGGGTCTTCGGACTCGGCGGCCGCGATGGTGATGATTTCCGCGCCGGTATAAAAGGCCACACAGGGAACGACGGCGGCCAGCACGGCACCCCAGCCCAGCGGAGTGAACCCGCCGTGGTCAAACAGGTTGCCGATGCCCGGCGTCGACTCGGGCCACAGGCCGGTGATCCACAGTACGCCCAGCGCCAGGAACAAGACGATGGCCACCACTTTGATGGAGCTGAACCAGTATTCGAACTCGCCGAAGGAGCGGGCCGAAGCCATGTTCGTGGCGCTCAGTACCACCATCAGGCCCAGGCTGAGCATCCACAACGGAACCATGGGAAACCACAGCTGGATGATCCGGCCACCGGCAATCGCCTCGACTGCCACCACAATCACAAAGAAGTACCAGTACATCCAGCCGGTGGCGAATCCGGCCCGCTGCCCCAGCGCCTGGCGTGCGTAGACATAAAAAGAGCCCACCACCGGACGCGCTACGGCCATTTCGGCCAGCATCCGCATGAGGAGCAAGGTGATGACACCTGCGATCGCAAACGAGACGATGGCCGCCGGGCCGGTGCTGCTGATAACAACGCCACTGCCGACGAACAACCCGGCACCGATGACGCCCCCAATGGCGATCAAATTCATGTGTCTGTTCTTGAGGCCCTTGCTAAGGCCGGCGTTGTCGGCCTGCCGGGGTTCGGCTTGATACACGTTTCCTCCAAGATGCTCTGACGAAACCCGTTGAAGTGCACTTCGGTGCCCGCGCCACGAAGCGCGAAGCCAGGTCCACCGGAGGTTCGGACCGTACTGCAATCACTGAGTGATTCAGATCACTCCTCCTGGTGTAGCCATAAACCTACGGAGCCGACGTAGGGGGTGCACAGGGCCAGATCAGGCGGAAAAGAGGGAGCCAGCGGTGAAAGCGTGGGTCCACGAAGTCTCTCATGGCTGCAGTCCGGTCCGAAGATGACTGCGCCCACACCGCCGTGACCTGCGCGTTCCGATAGTGGAAACCGGGAGAACCGGCTGCCGGTTTAGGCTTTTGCCATGGACTCCCCCGAAGTACAGCAGGCACTCGATGCCCTGCAGCACAGGCTCGACGGCGGCCGGCGGACGCTGCTGGGCATCACAGGCGCACCGGGCTCGGGAAAATCGACCTTTGCGGTCTGGCTCC
The DNA here is from genome assembly GCF_036675385.1 of Pseudarthrobacter sp. Classification (NCBI taxonomy): domain Bacteria; kingdom Bacillati; phylum Actinomycetota; class Actinomycetes; order Micrococcales; family Micrococcaceae; genus Pseudarthrobacter; species Pseudarthrobacter sp. Next base: position 15,648 of record NZ_JAKFFD010000090.1, read on the forward strand.
AGCAGCAGTTCGGCGCCGAGCTGGCGGTCGTAGTGCCGATGGACGGCTTCCACCTGGGCAACGCGATTATTGACGGCACGCCGCTGCGGCAGCGCAAGGGTGCCATGGACACGTTCGACGTCGGCGGGTACCTGTCGCTGCTGCAGCGGCTGGTGCAGCGGGACGAGGCAGTGGTGTACGCGCCCGAGTTCCGGCGGACTTTGGACGAACCGGTGGCCGCGTCCATCGCAGTCCCCGCGTCCGTGCCGCTGGTGATCACCGAAGGAAACTACCTCCTGGC
>NZ_JAKFFD010000007.1:0-60302 GCF_036675385.1 Pseudarthrobacter sp.
GATGGACCGCGGGGAGTCCGTACAGGAGGCTGCTCCGGATCCTGACCCGGGGCGCCACGGACAGCGCCTCAGCTTGCCCCTCATCAAGGATGGCCTGCGCCTGATGTTGCAGCCCGCTGCCGGCTATGCCTTTGACGGGTCCAAGGTCGTTGGTCAGCAACGGCCAGAGCGAGCAGTGGACCACGTGCAGCTCACAGTCCATGAGCGCTGCGTGCCGGGCAGCCCAACGTACAGCGAGGGCCGCCTCGGTTGACCCGTCGTAGCCGACAACTACTCTGTCAGGAGAGGTCATGGCTGGACCCGGTCTGGCCGCCGCCTTTCGCGAGGCTGTCCGGAAGTATCCGAGAGCCCTGGCGGCAAGTCGGTACCGTGCGCCACCAGGACCGGGCATTTTGCGTGCTCAGCGACCGTTGCGCTGACCGCACCGAGGAGGAGCCCTTCAAATCCTCCGTGGCCGCGACTGCCCAGAACAACGATTTGGGCATTCCTGCTTTCTTCGATCAGTACCTTCGCCGCCTGACCCTGTAAGGCGACCACTTCGAGTCCGGCAGGGGGTGTGCCGTCGAAGGCCTGGTCCACGGCCGCAGCACAGATCCGCCTGGCCTCATCTTCAGGGTTCCACACAACCGGCGTGAAGGTACCGACTGCGATCTGGAATTGCCAGCAGGCCACCGCCCGGATGTGGGCCTTGAGCAGCGGTGCCAAGGCCCCGGCCCACCGCAGGGCGAGTATGGACGGAGCGCTTCCGTCCACGCCCACGACTATTGCAGGCAGCTCAGGTGTTGGTTCCATGGTCATTCTCGGTGTCCTGGCTGACCACCAGTACTGGGCAATGTGCGTGTGCTGCGCAGGCAGCGCTTACTGAGCCCATGAGCTGGCCGAGCAAGCCGCCATGGCCCCGCCGGCCGACTACAAGCATTTGGGCGTTCCGGCTTTCCTCCACAAGAACCTTCGACGGCGACCCCACCTTGACAACGGCCGTGAGGTGTTCCGGGCGTTCCGGGCCGAAGGCCCTGTCAATAGCCTGTTCCATGAGCCGCCGTGCAATGGCCTCAAGCTCAGCGGCGCTGTCAATGTACCCGGGTGGCAAGTGCGCCGGAAGGTAGAAGTCGGAAAGGCCGAGGCACGTGATGACATGCAATGGGGAGGCCAGGGCGGACGCCAACCGACCGGCAAGGCGCAGGGCTGCCGGGGAGTATTCAGAACCGTCGATTCCCACAACCATGGGTCCGCTATCCGCCATGGCAGTACTTTCCCTGGGATCCGGCGGCGCGCCTAGGGTCGAAGGTCACCCCTGGGGGCCCGGCTTTCCTTCTGCCCGTCAGCTCCGCCGAAGCAACACGGCGGCTCCCGAGTAGGCGTCTGCGGACAGGTCCAGCAGAGCCTTATCTGCGCTTGTCCACGCGTAAGAAACAGTGGTGGGACGGAGGGGTATCCGTTCTGCCAGCGACAGAAATTCCCGACCGTCGGCCCGGGTGTTGGCCGTGACACTGCGGAGGTGGCGCTCCTGGAAGAGGTCTTTCTGATAGTCCAAGGCCGGTATGTCGCTCAAATGGATGCCGGCGACGGCGAGGGTCCCGCCCCGGTCCAGGGCGCGCAGCGCAACCGGGACCAGTCCGCCCGCAGGAGCGAAGAGAATGGCTGCGTCCAGCAGAGCGGGTGGCTCGGCCTCAGCGGGTCCGGCGAATTCCGCCCCAAGCCTGAGGGCCAGGCTCTGCGCAGCTGAAGATCGGGTCATCACGTAGACGCGTGCACCTTCGAACAAAGCCATCTGCGCCGTCAGATGGGCGGACCCGCCAAAACCGTAGATTCCGAGCCTTCCTCCGGGTGGAAGACCTGAGCACCTCAGCGCCCGATATCCTATGATTCCTGCGCACAGCAAGGGCGCGGCCTGCTCATCGGTGAACACATCCGGTATGGGGTAAGCGTAGTCCTGGTGCACAGTCATCAGTTCCGCGTAGCCGCCGTCGATATCCCAGCCGTTGAATGTTGGGGTAAGGCAGAGGTTCTCCGATCCGCGCTGGCAGAATCTGCAGGCGCCGCAGGTGCGGGCCAGCCAGGCTGCTCCCACGCGCTCGCCAAGGCGGAACCGGGAGCTGCCGGCACCCAGCCCGATGACTTCCCCGACGACTTCATGGCCAGGGATTCGTCGGACGGCCTTGGGCCGGAGGTCTCCTTCGGCAAGGTGAAGATCCGTGCGGCATACACCACAGGCAAGTACCGAGAGCAGAATCTCCGACGCGCCCGGGGATGGATCCGGACGTTCGCCCAGTTGCAGCGGTCCTGACGCTATGGGGCCAGGCTCTTCAACCCACCATGCCCTCATAGAGGGTCATTCCAGCCCGGCGCGGGTGGCCTCGTCCAAGGGGCCGCCCCAGGTCAGCGGGGCAGCGAGCTTGAAACGACGCCCAGTCACACTCTCGGGGACAATACGAAGGAAATGGTCCTCAAGCGCCACCAGCTTGCCCAAGGCGGACGCGAGCTTGGTTCCAGCACCTGTTCGAAAGATCAGCGACCCACGGTCAACTTTGTAGTTGATGGGAAAGATCTCGGGGTGATCGTTCGCCCAGACGGCAAGCCGGCCCACGGAATCACCCCGCAGCCAATCCCAGCATTCTTCAATTGGCAGCACGGCGGTCTCCGTCAGGGGTGCATCTGTGGTCATGTCTGTGATCCTAGGAAGCGGGTGCATCCGGATGTAGGGCACAAAGACCCCCCAATCCAACAGCTTCGCTTTCACACCTTTCTGGACCGTGCCCTCGTCGGTCAAGACCCGCTGGTACGGGGTTGCCGGTCGGTCATATTTCTTGTTGATCTTTGCGCCGGTCCGGATCTTTTGGACGAGTTTCTGCTGGGGTCCAAAGTGGTTGGTCAGCTGCCCTTGCAACGCCCAGATCCGGTTCAGCAGCTCAAGTTCTGCCGCCGTGTCGTAACGGTGGTATCCGACGGTTTGGCGGACCACATGCCAGTTCTTCTGTTCCATATGGGCGCCGTCATTTTTGTTCCCGGACCGGGACCTGGTGAAGGTCAGTTGCTCCTGTTCGCACCACCGCAGCAGCCCCCAATTGATGAACTCGCCCGCGTTGTCCGAATTGTGCAGACATCGGCACAATTCGGATCGATCCCCCGGATCGGGTACGGGAACGCCGCGGTGGCTTCCTTGATCGCGGCGAACACCCATTTCTGGGGCCTTGTTCCTCACCGACCGGGTCTCGGTCCACCCCGTGGAAATGTCAGTGATCGTCAGGGTGAAGCAGAACTCACCCCTGGAATTTCCGCCCTCGTGGCCGACCAGATCAATCTCCACAAATCCGGGCCGCGCATCGTCCCATTCGGCCCAGGTCCGCATCGGGATGGAGTCCTTGAGCAGTGTCCCGGGCTTGGTATGGGAGCGGCCCCTTGGGCCGAGTTTGCCCCGGTCTGCCTTGAGCCGGCGGTCGATGGTCGCCGGGGCGATATTCAGCAGCAACGCCGCCGTCCCGTCCTCGATACTCAGCTCCTTGAACCGGCGCAGCCGCGGCACCAGATCCGGCAGCGCTGCTGCGAGCAGGCGCCCGCACGGGGTGCCCTGGACAGCCCAGCAGAACCGCAGCGACTCGATCACGTCGTCCCCGTAGACCGGGGCCCTGGGCGGCCGGGCCTTGACCTGCTTGAGTACCAGAGCCTGCCGCAGCGCCTTCCGCGCATGATCCCGGTGCCAAAGCGTCAGGGCACACAGCTCGTCCAGGATGGTCTTCTTGGCCGCACGATCGGTCCGGGCATATCGGAGGGCGGTGGTTTTCGTGACGGCCTTCCGTTCGCTCATCGAAAGCTCCATGGCTCACAGTGCAGGGCCAGCAGATACCGCCCCAGCAGACGCGCCGCTACGCGGGCATTCTCAAATGATTCTTCGATAGCAGCTACGCGGGCATCTTTGATGAGTCAGTCAACGCGATGGCTGGAATACCGGTGCCTGCCGGGGGTAGTCTGGAGGCACTGGCTGCAGTCGGCCGGCCCCGTGTGGATGTCTGTCCAACGGAAGGCGGCTTTTCGTTGAATGAACCCCAGCAACCCCACCGGGGAACGGGTGCCCCGCAAACCGTTGCCAGTTCATGGATCGATGAGCTCCTCACCGACTTTGTTGACCGTGCCGGGGAGTTGGTGAGTGCCCAGCAACGGATGCAGGGGCTACTGAGCGCGGTCGTGGCCCTGGCCGAGGACCTGAGCCTGGAGGCCGTGCTGCACAGGGTGGTCAGCTCAGCCTGCCACCTTCTCCAGGCCGAATATGGTGCTTTGGGAGTCATTGGACACGACCGGGCGCTGAGCCATTTCATCACCGTGGGAATCGATGAGGAAGTGGCCCGTAAGATCGGCCCGCTCCCCACAGGACATGGCGTTCTCGGCCTGTTGATCCGCGACCCGAAGCCGCTCAGGCTGCATAACCTTAGCCAGCATCCGGACGCCTACGGGTTTCCCAAGAACCACCCACCGATGAAATCCTTCCTCGGCGTGCCGATCCGCGTCCGCGACGTTGTGTTCGGGAACCTATACCTCACCCAAAAAAGAGGCGGCGGGGACTTCACGGAAGAAGACGAGGAACTGGCCGAAGCGTTTGCTGCAGCCGCCGGCGTCGCGATCGAAAACGCCAGGCTCTACGACGATGCCCGGCGCAGGACCGCTTGGCTGCAGGCCTGCATGGAGGTGACCGGCAGGATGATGGGCGACGAGGAGACGCCGGACGGCCAGAACGGGGAACTGGACATGATCGCCGCCAGGGCACTCCGCGAGTCCGGCTCATTCCTTGCGCTCATCCTCGTCCAGGAGGAGCCGCCCACCGGGTTCCGCGTCGCAGGAGCTGCGGGCAGCCGCGCCCCGCAGTGGGTTGGACGGGCTCTATCGTTGGACCCAAGGGAGATTCAGGCCGTTCTGGCCACTGGCAAAGCCGCTGTCATTGAGGACGCACCGTCTGCGCTCGGCGTCGCCGAAGGGCTGCCCGCCGGCCGGCTCCTGGTCATAGACCTGAGTGCCAGGGGCACCCACCATGGGCTCCTGGTCCTCGTTCGCGAGGGAGCCGGCACGTTCAGCTCGACAGACCTGGAAATGGGCACGGTCTTCGGTTCGCATGTAGCACTGGCCCTCGAACTGGCACGTGCACACCGGATGCGGGAACAGATTGCAGTCTTCAGCGACAGGGACAGGATTGCCCGTGACCTCCATGACCTCGTCATACAGCGCCTGTTCGCTGCCGGGCTCAGTATCCAGAGTCTCCGGCGGTACATGAGCGGAGATTCCGCTGCCAGGACCATCCAGGCTGTGACCGCCGAACTCGACGAAACCATCCGCGAACTCCGCAACACCATCTATTCACTCAGCGAAGCGGCCCCGGAGACGGAACTCCTCAGTAGCCGTGTCCTGCAGACGGTCCGCAGCGGCTCGCATTCCCTGCCATTTGTTCCCCTGCTGACCCTTACCGGGCCCATCGACGACATCCGGGATGAAGAAACCGCTTTGAACATCCTGGCGGTGATAACTGAGGGGCTGAGCAACGCCGTTCGCCATTCGGGGGGTGACACCATCCAAGTGAAAGTGGCGGTGAACGATGGACAGGCCACAGTCAGCATTCAGGACAACGGTGCGGGGTTCACTTCTCCCGCATCAGGCAACGGCCTCGTGAACATGGAACGCAGGGCGAACTCGCTGGGCGGGTCTTTCAAGGTCTCCAGCTCACCGCACTCGGGAACATCAGTCACCTGGAGGGCTCCGGTCTTTTGAGTCTTACTGCTCATGATGCTGTGCCACATGGACCGCTGCCTGCGTCCGCCGTTCAAATCCCAGCTTCGCCGGCAGCGACGATACGTAATTCTTGACCGTCTTCTCCGCCAGGAGCATCCGTTCGCCGCCGATCTGCCGGTTGGTCAGCCCTTCCCCGACGAGCTCCAGAACCCTGCGCTCCTGCCGGGTCAGCGACGCTAGCCTGGGGTCGACGCGCTCCGGTTCCGCCAGTCCCTGGACAATCCTGGCCTTCAGCTCGGCATCAAACAGGGGCTCACCCCTGGCCGCCCGGCGCAGGGCGCCGATCAGGTCCGACCCGCCAATTTTCCTTCAGGACGTACCCGGACGCCCCAGCCAGGACGGCGCCCCGAAGCGCCTGCTCGTCGTCGTAGCTTGTCAGGATGAGGCAATTGACTGTTTCGTCCACTGAATGGACATCACGGCAAACCTCGATCCCCGTGCCGTCCGGCAAACGGGCATCAAGAATTGCCAAGTCCGGGCGCAACGCAGGAATTCGGCGGGCCGCCTCTGCTGCAGAGCCGGACATCCCCACCACAACCGGTGACCTGGGCAGGCTCCACGATCCACTGATGCACCCCAATGCCGCTCGAAGCCACTGACATCCTGGTGGCCGAATCCACCTACGGCAACCGGACCCACCCGGAGAGGAATCCGGAGGACGAATTAGGCGACATCATCGTGAGGGCAGCCAAGCGGGGCGGGGTTGTCCTGGTCGCTGCCTTCGCGGTGGGAAGGGCCGAGACCCTGATGCTGCATCGCGCGCGCCTCTGCCGGCGCGGGGCGATCCCGGACATCCCCATTTACCTCAACAGCCCCATGGCCATCCGGACCGCCGGGCGCGCCGAGGAACGCCTGCGGGGGACCGCCGGCACCTCCTAAGGAAATATCCTGAGCGCGGTGTCCCAGTTGAAATGCTGATGCTCGGGGCTGACCTGCAGGCCCATGACAACCAGCATGAAGGACTCGAGTTCGCGCGACCGCCGCAGCGGCCCGACGTCAATGGGGCGCAAACCTGCCGCGGCTGCCACGGCGCTGACCTTCTCCTTGGCCTGTTCCGAGTCGCCGGCAATAAAAACGTCCAGGTGCTGCCCACCGACTTTTCCGGCTTCCAAGGTGGTGGGGAACGTCGTGTTGAACGCCTTGACCACCTCTGCGCGTCCGTTCAGCAGGCGGGCCGTTTCTTCGGCGGCAGACACGCCGGGCTCCGTGGTCAACCGGTCGAAATTGGAGACGTCCACGGTGTTGCTGATGTCCACCACGACGCGTCCGTCGAGGGAGTCACCGATCTCCAGGATGGCGTCATGCACTTCCTTGTGCGGGATGGCGAGGAAAACAATTGCTCCTGTGACGGCGGCCCCGGTTACGCCTCCGGTGGCGCCCGGGCCGAGGCTCTCCACCAGGTCCCGCGTCCTGGAGCCATCACGACCCAGAATCTGTACCGGGTTGTTCCCTCGCAGCATGACAGTGGCCAGCGCGCGGGCCATGTGCCCGCTGCCGATGATGCTGATGTTGGTCATGATCTTCCTTCGCTGGAACGCCTGGAACTGCGTGTCCATCCAGTAGACAGCCTTCCGCGGGCCGGGCAACAGGGACGAAAGCCCCGGGAACCATGGCAGGGGCTTAAGGCACTGGCAGTTCAGCGCCTCAGCGGTGCACTGGGTGAGTGGCAGTGCGAGGAGGCAGGCTTTGAAAGGGCGTGAGGTCCTGTCCGGGCTTGATGGTTCCGAAACCGGCCGTGGGGCCGCCGAGTGGTGCGGTCGCCGAGGCACAGGCCCTGCTGGGCAGTGAGCGCGACCGGCTGGCCGCAAGGCATCCAACGCTACAGAACCTCACCTGCTGGCAACCGGGGGAGGCTGCGCCGGTCCTGAGCAAGCTGTCCGTTGGAGCCGAGATGGCAGTTCTCGGTTCGGACCGTTCAGGGGACCGGCGAGGCGCAGGGTTCGGTTCGGTGAGCTTCCAGGCCGCTGTCCTCTGCCAAAGTCCCGTCGCTGTCATCCCGGGCCGCAGGACGGCGAACCAGGCAGGCGTTGTGGTTGGCATCGACGGATTGACCCACTCGGCAGACTCGAGCTCGCGCCCCATGGGGTACTCGTGACCGGAATGCATGTCGGCTATGTCGACACCCCTATGGCCTCCCACACGAACGACCCAACCCTCAACTGTCGGGCAAACAGCCGGATGAGTTGCCGAGGACGCCTGTGCACTCTTAGTGGACCACTATGAGATCGCGACAAGGACCGGGGTCTCAGAAATCGAGTTCGGCGGTGCTGTCCTGAAAGGGCGCCGCGACCCGAACTTGATCGTGCCAAGTCGCTATGGCCAGAGGCCGGAGGTTTGTCTCGTCGACCGCAACCGTAGTGAGTGACTGCCGTCCAGATCGTGTTTGCCGGCCGCGTCAGCGGGGTATCAGCAGGCTGACTTGTGTCCTGATGTCCTGCACCAGTGCCTCAATGTCCAACCCAGCGTTCACACTTGCTGCCATGCTGACAAACATGATCGCCGAGACGATGCGCGCCGTCGTCGCGGCGTCACCCGCGTCGACCAGTTTTTCCCGGTCCAGTATGGCGGCAATGGCCTCCTCGGTCTGCGCAACGATGGTCAGAGCTGCGCTGTGGTGTGGCTCCGTGGGGTCGCCGAAGACCATTTCCCGCAGATAGAAGCGTCCGTTGTCGATCTGGGTTCGGTTGCACTCCACGATCGGCCGCACCACGGCCATCACCGCACCCAGGGCATCCTGGATGGTTTCAGCATCCGCCTGGCCCCGCTCGAGAGCTTCGGCGTAGTGGGCGTTCTGAACAAGGAGGAGGAGTTCTCCCTTGGTTTTGGCGTAGAGGAATAGGGTTCCGGTGCCGATGTCGGCTTTGTCGGCGATCTGCTGGGTGGTGACGTCCTCCACCCCGTATTCGGCGAACAGTTCAGTGGCTGCGGCGGTGATGCGGTCCAGCTTCTCCTGCTTGTTCCGCTCGCGCCGTCCGAGCGGCTGGGTTGTGACAGGCATGTGGTTTCCTCTGGGCGTAAACTGACTGGACTCAATAATGAGTATATCGAAGCTGCGGAGACCGTGCCCTCCGGTCGGCGGCGCTACTCTTCGTAGTGGGGGAGGATCCGGCCACCCTTGACATACGTCAGTGCTGCGTCAACCTCATAGGCATGGATGGCGGAGGCAACCGGGTTCAGCTGATGGGAGAGGTTGCGTACAGCTGTGCTGCTAAAGAAGGCGTCACGGGCTGCCGAGTCAGCAAATCCCAGGATGATTGATGCGTGGAAGCGTTGGTCCGCCGGGTTGTCGTGGGCGACGTTGGGTGTATCCCACGTCTTCTTAATCCATGGCATGAATGACTGAGTGCGCAATTCCTTCAGCATCCCAGTGTAGAGAAGCGTGCGGCGGAATACGTTGACCTCGTCCTTATAGGCCAAGGCGGTCTGCTTGCGCCCCTTGAGCGGCGAAAGCGCGGATTGGAAGGTGACTTCCGCTATGCCGTCGATCTTCCGGTCCGCAGGGATGGTGGTCTCCACCCCTGTGGTTGCGGGCCATAGGCCGGGGTTGTGTTCGGCGAGGTGAATCTGCCGGTACTCCTCCAGCCCAGGTGTGGCGGCGATGATGCCCGAGTGCGGGCCTTTCCAGTAGTCCATGCCGGTTTGGCGGGACTGCTCGCTGCGCACCCAGAGCAGGACTGAGGACGTAAAGTGCTTTTCCACGTGCGGTCCGGTAGTTGGTGGTGAGAATCCCATTGGTGCTTTCTTATCGCGAGCGTGGTGGTCAGGGGGCGAGGAATTCGACGACGGCGGGTGCGAACCGGGTGTGGTACTGGAAGATACCACCGTGGCCGGAGTCGGGGTAGATGATCAGTTCGGATCCCTTGATGCGGTGATGCAGTTCTTCGGAGAGCGCGGAGGGCACCATGCGGTCATTGTCGCCATTGGCGATGAGGGTGGGCTGAGTGAGAGTGGACAGGTTCGACGGCGCCGAGCGGCCGAACTTCTGGATTGCCTTCAGCTGCGTCTGAAATGCGCGGGGGCTGATTGGCTTGTCACGGTTCTCGGTTCGCTCCTGCAGGCGTTTGATGAACGCTTTCGCAGCGGGTTTGCCGGTGGCGTTGCGGTTGAAGAACAGGAATTCCTTGGGGTCGGACCTGGTCAGGGTTGCCCGGAAGATGTCCCAGTAGGTGGTGCCGACGACCTTATCGATGTCTTTGCCTCCCCGCGGACCGGTTCCGGTCAGCACGAGCCTGCGGACAAGATTGGGATGTTTGATGGTCAGGTCCTGGGCGACCATGCCGCCCAGTGAGAAGGAGAACACATCAATCTTGTCGAATCCGAGGGCCTTGATGAACGTGTAGGCGTCGTCGGCCATTGCTTCGATACTGTTGGGAACTTGTCCCGTGGAAGCGCCAACGCCGGGCTGGTCGAAGGTAATGACGTGGCGGTTCTTGGCAATGGGGTCGATGATACGGGGGTCCCAGTTATCGAGGGTGGCTGCCAGGTGCACGAAGAACACGACGGGGATGCCGCCCTTCGGCCCAAGCTCGCGATAGGCGTAGCTGACGCCTCCGGCGGTGACAGTGCTGGCAGGTGCCTTCGCGTACGAGGTGACGACTGGTTCGTTGGGGGCGTCGGTGTTGTCCATGACGGTTGTTCTCCTGGATTCTCTGCGTGAATAGTGGGTATCGGCGGGTCAGCTGGTGACGGTGAGCACTGCTTTGCCCCGGAAGCCCCCTGCGGCCAGGGATTGCAGTGCCTCTGGAGCCTGGCCGAAGGTGAAGACCTTCCCTACGATGGGGCGCAGTGCGCCGGCGTCCACCAGCGCGCTGATCTGGCGTAGTTGGTTGCCGCTGGCACGCATGAAGAGGAACTCATAGCTGACGCCGAGCTTCCTGGCTTGCCTTCGAATCTTGCTGCTGAGCCCGGTGATCGCCAGGCGCAGCACGGGGTTTAGGCCTGCTTTGCGGGCGAAGGCCGGATCGGGCGGGCCGGCGATCCCAATCGCCTTCCCACCGGGCTTGAGGATGCGCAGTGATTTCTGCAGGTTTTGCCCCCCGAGGCTATCCAGCACCAGATCGTATCCGCTCAGGAGCTGCTCGAAGTCCTGGGTGCGGTAGTCGACGACGATGTCAGCGCCGAGGTCCCGCACGAACCCGGCGTTGGAGCTGCTGGCGGTGGTTGCAACGGTCGCGCCGAGATGCTTGGCGAGCTGGATGGCGATGGAACCGACCCCGCCTGCGCCGGCATGAATGAGAACTTTCTGCCCTGGCTGCACATTGCCCTGCTCGACGATGGCCTGCCATGCGGTAAGAGCCACCAGTGGCAGCGAGCCGGCCTCCTCCATGGTGGCCGACACGGGCTTGAGCGCAAGGTCTTCCTCGGCGACGGCAATACGTTCGGCAAATGTGCCGATGCGGTCCTCGTTGGGACGGGCGTAGACCTCATCGCCGGGCTTGAACCCCTTCACTTTTACCCCGACGCGCAGGACGGTGCCGGCTACGTCGTTGCCGAGGACCAACTGGAGCTTGTAGGGAAGGATCTGCTTGAACTCGCCCATGCGGATCTTCTCGTCCAGCTGGTTCAGGCCGGCAGCTTGCACCTGCACGAGCACGTCCCGTTCGCCGACGGTGGGTTCAGCAACCTCGGCTTCGCGCAGCGGTTCCTTGTACTTGTTGATAACGAATGCCCGCATGCCGCGATGCTCCTTCTGTAAAGTGACTATAATCAATTATGACTCGACTCAGTTAAGTGTCAAGCGATAACGGAAAGCGCCGTGGTGATGGGCTTGACCCATCACCACGACGCGGCCGCTGTTTCTAGGACTTGCTGAGCGCAAGTTGGGGGTAGAGCGCCTCGATGGGGGCGCTGAGTCCGGCCTTGAGCTGCACGGACGTTTCGTCGGCGAGGACCTCGTACTCGCCGGCTTCGACGGCATCCAATACCGTGGTGACCAGTTCAGCCGGGTCCATCCTGGGGTCGTTGGTGTGCGCAGCCATTGCCGTGTCGACCCACCCGACGTGGACGCCCACCACGTGTACCCCTTCGGGGGCGAGTTCCAGGCGTAGCGAGTTGGTGGCCGACCAGAGGGCGGCCTTGGTGGCACTGTAAATGCCACCGACGGCGTACCAGCTCATTGCGGAGTGGATGTCGATGATTACGGATTTGGCCTTCGCTGACAGGATCGGCGCGAAGGCGCGGGCGAGGAATAGTGGGCCGAGGAAGTTCGTCTCGACATTGGTCCGGATTTCCTCGTCGGTGTGGGTAAGGATGCCTGGGGTTGCAACGGACGCTCCAGCGTTGTTAATCAACACCGTGACGTCACCCGCAGCCTCGACTGCGGCCCGTATGGAGGCCGGGTCTGTGATGTCGAGGGTAAGGGGGACGATGCGCTCGTCCTCCCAGGTGCGGGGGGTGCGGGCGGTGGCGTAAACCTTGCTGGCGCCGCGTGCGAGGGCGCCGTGGACGAAGTGGGTTCCGATGCCGCCGTTTGCGCCGGTGACGAGGACGACTGCTCCATTGAGTGAGTGCATTTCACGAACTTTCTGGTGTTGATTTCCATCCGCGCCGGTCGGCGTGGATGGTGCGGGATTAGGCGTGGGCAAGGGCCGGGTAGTCGGTGTATCCGGCTGCCCCGCCGCCGTAGAGAGTGCTGGGATCCACCTCGTTAAGGGGTGCGTTTGAACGCAGGCGCTCAACGATGTCGGGATTGGCCAGCGCATAACGGCCCAGTGGGGCAACGTCCGCAAGTCCGGCCGCGACGTCGTCGGCTATCTGCTCACGGTTGCGTCCGTAGCGGACCACGAGCACCGCCGTCGGCCATATATCCCTGAGGGAGCGGAGCAGTTCGTCGTCGCCTACATGGTGAAGGTGCAGGTACGCCAGGTTCAGGGTCGCGAGCTCGCCTACCAGGTGCCGGTACTGGGCGCGCACACTCTCGGTGTCGCCCTCGTTGATTCCACCTAATGGCATGGCGGGGGAGAGGCGGATGCCAACCCTGTCTGCGCCGATTTCATCGGCCAGGGCCTGGGCGAGTTCGATCACGAACCTCGACCGGTTTTCTATTGATCCGCCGTATGCGTCGGTGCGGTGGTTTGCGTTGGGGGAGAGGAACTGGTGCAGGAGATAACCGTTCGCCCCATGGATTTCAACTCCGTCGGCGCCGGCTGCAATGGCCGAAGCTGCCGCGTGGCGGAAGTCAGCCACGGTGGCGTGGATATCCTCCGGGCTCAGCTCTCGCGGTGTCGGCGTCTTCTGGGGTCCGGTCGGCGTGAAAATATCCTGGTCTGCGGAGATCGCCGAGGGCGCCACGGGCTGATGGTGGTGAGGACTGTTGTCCGGGTGGGACATGCGGCCCACATGCATGAGTTGGATGAACATCGCCCCGCCGCGGGCGTGAACTGCTTCGGTGACGCTTCGCCAGCCCTCGACATGCTCGGGGGTGTAGATCCCCGGCGTGTTGGCATAGCCCTGTCCGTCTGCCGACGGCTGCGTGCCCTCGGTGATGATCAATCCCAATGAGGCGCGCTGCCCGTAGTACTCGGCCGCCAAGTCGCCCGGCGTGCCATCCGGGTTGGAGCGGCTTCGGGTCATGGGTGCCAGCGCCAGCCGATGGGATAGGTCAAGGCGGCCCAGAGTCAGTGGTTGCCACAGGGCGGAAAGGGTCATGGGTTAGTCCTTCTTCTTTCGATGTATCAGAGCATCACCGCCGGTCCAGCCGATGTTCGGCTGCCGTGGACGCTAGGCCTGGCGGCCGCGTCTACGCGATGGTGACTACACTCATAACTGAGTATGCTCAGGATATATTCCCATGAGAATCAGGAAGGCAAAAACGTAAGAAACTGCGGGTAGGCTGCCTGGACACAAGGGTCAGCAGCCACAAGACTTGCGAACGATGAGTTCGGTGGTGAGGAGCTCGATCCCGCCGCCCGGCTCTTCCGGTGACAGGGCTGCTGCCAGAACCCTCTCTGCGATCCGATCGATGGGCTGACGCGCTGTGGTCAGCTGGGGCCAGCTGAATTCCGATTCAGATGTTCCATCGAACGAAACGACGGCAACATCATCCGGTATGGACAGGTTGGCTTCGTGAATGGCGCGCAGTGCGCCCACGGCAAGCAGGTCGGAGCTGGCGAAGATCGCTGTCGGCGGCTTAGGCAATGCCAGCAGCCGGCGGGTCGCTTCGTATCCGCCCTGGCGGGTGAAGTCGGTGAGTTCGGCCGGCCCCTCAGGTAGGCCTGCCTCGTTGAGGGCCTTCTTCCAGCCATTTTGTCGCGGGTCTACGCGTGAAGGGTCAATGTCCCCACCCACCAATATGCCGATATCCCGATGCCCGTGTCCGATCAGGTGCTGGACGCCAAGGGCGGCGCCCTGTTCAAAGTCCGAACTGTTGACTTGGCCGGAGCCCGAGCCGGAGATGTCAGGCAGGCCTGTCGGGGCGAAAATGACCTGCCTGGCACGCCTATTGTCCTGTTAGACTGCGGGCGACACTTCGCGGCGCCATAGGGAGGCCCGGATGGTGGAGGAAGGGCAACCGTGGACCCCCGAGGACCCGTGGTGGGTCAGGGATAATCTTCGCCACGCCATCGACCGCCTCGTCGAGCTGGGATACACAGTCCGCGGCGGGCAAGGCGAGGACCCGGAGCTCATCGACCCCGGCGGCTCGGCTGTTGAGACGTGGCGGGAGGACTACCCCTACGACGAGCGGATGACCCGCGAGGCCTACGAGGCGGAGAAATACCTCCTGCAGATCGAACTGCTCAAATTCCAGTACTGGGGCCAGGACCGCGGTCTCAAGAATGTGATCGTTTTCGAGGGCCGCGACGCGGCGGGCAAAGGAGGGACAATCAAGCGCTTCACCGAGCACCTCGATCCCCGCTCCGCCCGGACCGTCGCGCTGGGCAAACCGTCGGACCGTGAACAGGGCCAGTGGTACTTCCAGCGATACATCCAGCACCTGCCCACGGCAGGTGAAATCGTGATGTTCGATCGCTCCTGGTACAACCGTGCGAACGTCGAACGCGTCATGGGATTCTGCACCGACGCGGAATACCAGGCCTTCATGACGCAGGCGCCCGTCTTCGAGGAAATGCTCGTCAACTCCGGGATCCACCTGAATAAGTTTTGGTTTTCCGTGACCCGCCACGAGCAGCGCACCCGCTTCGCCATCCGCCAGATCGACCCCGTCCGGCGCTGGAAACTCTCGCCCGTGGACCTT
Source organism: Pseudarthrobacter sp. (assembly GCF_036675385.1). Lineage (NCBI taxonomy): Bacteria > Bacillati > Actinomycetota > Actinomycetes > Micrococcales > Micrococcaceae > Pseudarthrobacter > Pseudarthrobacter sp. Next base: position 14,966 of record NZ_JAKFFD010000007.1, read on the forward strand.
GCCTCCCTGGACCGGTGGGAGGCCTACACCGAGGCCAAAGAGCAAACCTTTCTCCGCACCGACACAGATCACGCACCCTGGATCACCATCAAATCCAACGACAAGAAGCGCGGACGTATCAACGCCATGCGCTACTTCCTAAATCAGTTCGACTACGACGGCAAGAACACCGCAGTTGTCCACGACCCCGACCCGCTGATCGTGCGCCGAGGCCGGATAGCCGTCGGCGACTGAACTTCCGCCGTGGAATCCATTCGTTCGGGCCAGCTAGCAGGCGCATCCCAATATGCGCTGACCCATCTGCACGATATCTCGATCCCCTCGGCCCGTTTCTCCAAGCGGGCCGCGGTATCGTATGTCGCTCGGCTGTTCGGAATGGCCGAACGTCGAAGTTGTGGGCGAGCACGCGTACAGCCGGGCGATCAAGGCTGGGCTACGCGCAAGTAGGGCGCCGATTGCTGCACGGTGAATGCCATCAGCGTTCGTTGGCGGAATCCGGTCCTCGCTATCTCAGTCGTGAGGACGCGATCCGCTACGTGCAACCTGTCAGACGAATTATTGCGAGTGGGTTCCTTGCGGCTACGACGGCTCGCATCTTGGCGTACGACAGTGGCGGTCGGCTCCAGCCGAAGTCACCGTCGCCCTGCCTGAGCCGGGGCTGATCGCGCCGCTTAGTGAGGCACCGACGGGCGTCACCACTCTTGTACCGTGGGGATCGGCGATTCAAATCCTCAAGGAAGAGAACCATTTCGACATCCTTTTCAACCACGTGCCAGCGGAAGGCCCGGCCTCCTGCCAGTCAGTCTCCACAAGGCGATCCGCACTCTCAAGAACGGTACCGAACGTCCATTTGTTGAATACAGCATGACCTATTGAGAAGGTTCCACCCGGTCTGTCTCAATTTAGATGGCATTTTCGCGCGTCAACGTGGCCAACCAAATTGAGACAGGGCACCACCCGCATCTGCTCCCACTCGTTTTTCAAGATGGCTGTGGAAGTCTCATTTTGAGACGGCTGGAGGACACGCGCAGGCTTGAACTGTGACGCACGCAATACCCTGGACCTCGTGATGAGGACCGAAGAGGATGTTCCGGACCAGCTGTTCACCGAAAATAACGGGAGCAGCGACTCAGAAGGGCAAGGGTTCGATATCGGCCGCTCATCTGACTTACGCCGAGACAGGCCGCTTCGAGGGACCACGCAACGCTAGCGGAGTAAAGAGCAAGGCCACCAGGGCGGTGGCCACGAGCAGCATAAGGCCGATTGAGTAGCTGTGGGTCGCGGCGTCGTACGTTGCCCCCATGACAAGGGGCGGAAAGTACCCGCCCAGGCCGCCCGCTGCGCTGACCACGCCGCTGATGCTGCCGACCTTGCCTTGCGGCGCAAGCACCCCCACCCAAGCGAAAACTCCTCCGGCGCCTAAGCCCAGGGCTGCTGCCATCGCCACGAAGGTCAGGCCTGCGGGGACTTCGCCGTCGGGCTGCAAGTTCACCACCCAGGCCAGCACCGCGACGCCGGCGAGCGAGGTGACCACGACGGGTTTGGGCCCCGTCTTGTCCGCGAGCACACCACCGATTGGCCTGGCCAGAACCGCGGCGAGGGCGAACCCGGCTGTGCGGGCGCCGGCCCCAGCGGGGTCAAAGCTGTAAACATCCCGCAGGTAAGTTGGCAGGTATGTGGCGAAGGAGACGAAGCCGCCGAAGACGACAGCGTACAGGAAGCACATCTTCCACGTGACTGGTGTCCTGGCGGCGTCAATGAGTTTGGGGAGAACGGGAGCATTGTTGCTGGTCCAGCCCGGTGATTCCTTTATGAGGAACCAAACCAGGCCGGCCATTCCTGCCAGGACCGCGGCGATCAGCAGGTGTGTGGGGAAGTACCCGATCCAGGCCACCAACCGCGGATTCAGGAACGCGGCAAGGGCCGTTCCGCCCATTCCGGCGCCGAACACACCGGTGGCAAAGCCTCTCCGCGAAGGTTCGTACCAGCCGCTCACGAACGGAATCCCGACAGCGAATACGGTTCCCGCCACCCCGAGCAGCAGTCCGGCGCCGAGGACCAGGGCAAATGAGTTGATGGTTCCGCCTACAGCGACCAGCAGGATCGGCAGGATGGACGCCAGCAGCACGAAAGTGAACATGGTACGGCCCCCGTGCTTGTCCGTGAGGGCGCCGACGGCGATCCGTCCCAGCGAGCCGACGAACACGGGCATGGCCACGAGCACGCCGGTGGATGCCGGATTCAGGTGGAGGTTTTGTGTGTAGAACGAGCCCAACGTGGCGACGGAGTTCCAGGCCCAGAAACACACCACCGAGGCTGAGGTGGCGAGCACCAGGTTGAGTGTCCGGCCAGCGGGGGCGGACGTGGGAAGCGACACTGATCCGGCCACGGTTTCCTCCTTCAGCTCAACGGCTGCGGGTATCTCTGTCCTTGGTTCCCACCGGCGACCAGCCTCGCCGCACCGGGGTGCTGGAAGTCCTGTGCTTGTCCCGGGAGCGGTAGACGATGTAGGGCCGGAAGAGGTAGTGCAGCGGCGCCGTAAACGCGTGCACCAGCCGGGTGAACGGCCAGATCACGAACAAGGCCATGCCTATCAGGGTGTGCAGATGGAAGGAGAACGGCGCTGCCGCCATGGCCCCGATGTCCGGCTGGAAGACAAAAAGGGAACGGAACCACGGAGCCACCGTTTCGCGGTAGTTGTGCCCGTGCTCGCCCTCAAACACACTGGCCAAGGTTGTCCAGAGCCCGAAAACGATGGCAGCCGTCAGCACGACGTACATCGTCTTGTCATTTTTCGTGGTGGCCATAAAAACCGGCCCCGTGGTGCGGCGGCGGTAAATCAGCAGGAGGATCCCACCAAGCGTTCCGAGTCCTGCGATGCCGCCCACCAGCAGGGCGTTGAAATGGTAGAACTCCTGACTCATCCCCACTGCCTGCGTCCAGGCCATAGGGATGACAAGTCCGAAAAAGTGCCCGGCGATCACGGCAAGCAGACCGAAGTGGAACAGCGGCGACGCAATGCGCAGCAGCCGGGATTCGTAGAGCTGGGAGGACCTCGTGGTCCAGCCGAACTGGTCGTATTTGTACCGCCAGATGAGGCCTCCCACCAGCACCACCACCATGACGAACGGCAAGACGCCCCACAGCACAATGTCCAGGGCGGAGAGTTCGGCGGCGGAGCTGGGCTCGGTTTCGAAAGTCAGCATGGTCAGGCCCCCTTCACGGGCAGCAGCCGCGGATCGTAGGGGTCCAGGCCCACGGCTTCGGTGGGCGGACCGTAACCGGCCATCCGCATGACGGCCTGCTCGTCGGCGGGGGATTTCCCGGGCAGGGTGGCGCAGATGGCCTGGAGGATGCACGCATGCGGGAGTTCGTCCCGCAGCAGGCCAAAGCGGAGCATCTCAAGGCTCGCGCGGTACCGGATCAGCAAGTCACGCCCCGCCGCTAAGTCCACCAGTGCGGCGTATTCCAGGACCATCGGCAGGTAGTCAGGCAGTTCTCCGTGGGTGTCCACCAGGATGTCGCTTTGACGGTAGGCCTGTTTGAAGGCGCCCAGGACTTCGCCGCGGCGCCGGGTATCCCCGTCGGTCCAGTAGGACAAGTGGAGGGCATGGCGCCGGCCGAGGTCGAACTCGCGAACATAGTCGGCCTGGATCTCCATGGGCGGCGTGGATTCCAGCCGGTGCAGGACCTCCTGGAAGTCCGCCACGGTGCCGGGAAACTCGGCCAGCGCGGCGCGCATCAGCGGGACCCGGCCGATGAGTTCCTCGTCCGGGTAGGACAGGCACCAAGCTGCCGCGAGGTAGAGGACCTGAAGACGTCGGGTCACGGCTGCGCCCCCGATGCCGGGGTTCCGGCCGCGCCGCCGGTTGCCCTGGGAAGCGGAGGCTTCTCCGGGAACAGCCCCGAAGGGGCGCCGGTACCGTCCCAGTTAAGCAGGTTTACCCTGCCGCGCAGGGTGGTTTCGCCGGGCGCGGAGCCGGAGGTCTGCCGGTCCCGAAGTGCGTTGAAAGTCTCCACCGCCACCGGGACGGGCCTTCCGCTGGCCTCACCGAACGGTGAGGAGTCCTGCATGCCCGGGCCCCCGTCGAAATCAAGTGAACAGCCCATCTCCTCAAGGTCATGGGCCTGTTCAACGTGCGCCTTCGGGATCACGTAGCGTTCCTCATACTTGGCGATCGCCATCAGCCGGTACATCTCGTACATGGTTTGGCTGTCCATGCCCACAGCCTCCGGGATGGAGTCGTCGGGGTCGTTGCCCATGCTGATGCCGCGCATGAAGGAGCGCATGGCCGCGAGCTTCTTCAGCACTGCTGTGACCCGGTCCGCGTCCCCGGCGGTGAAAAGTTCCGCGAGGTACTCCACCGGGATCCGCAGCGCGTCGATGGCGCCGAACAGATTGCCGTGATCCTCGCCGTCGTGCCCCTGGTCCCGCAGCAGGTCCACCACCGGCGAAAGCGGCGGCACGTACCAGACCATGGGCATGGTCCGGTATTCGGGGTGCAGCGGAAGTGCCACTTTGTAGACCTTGGCCAGGGCGTAGACCGGCGAGCGCCGGGCGGCATCGATCCAGTCCTCCGGGATGCCGTGGGCCCGAGCCTCGGCCTGGACCGCGGGATCGTTCGGATCCAGCAGTACGTCCATCTGGGCGTCGTAAAGCTCCTGGGGGTCAGTGACGGACGCCGCAGCGGTGACGGCATCGGCGTCGTACAGGAACAACCCCAGATACCGCAGCCTCCCCACGCAGGTCTCCGAGCAGACCGTCGGCAGCCCCACCTCCACCCGTGGGTAGCAGAAGGTGCACTTTTCGGCTTTGCCCGTCTTGTGGTTGAAGTAGATCTTCTTGTAGGGGCACCCTGTGACGCACTGCCGCCAGCCGCGGCACTTGTCCTGGTCCACCAGGACAATCCCGTCCTCCACCCGTTTGTAGATGGCGCCGGAGGGGCAGGAGGCCATGCAGGACGGGTTCAGGCAATGCTCGCAGATCCGCGGGAGATAGAACATGAAGGTCTGCTCGTACGCGAACTTGATCTTGTCCTCGGACTCGCGGCGGACCTTTTCCACGATCGGGTCCAGGTGGCCGTATTCGGCGGAGCCGCCCAAATCATCGTCCCAGTTCGCGGACCACGTGATTTTGGTGTCCTCCCCGGTGATCAGGGACTTGGGCCGCGCCACCGGGAAGTCGTCGCCCAGCGGCGCGTCCACAAGGGTCTTGTAGTCGTAGGTCCAGGGCTCGTAGTAGTCCTTGAGCTCGGGCTGGATCGGGCTGGCGAAGATTCCCAGGAGCTTCTTCACCCGGCCGCCGGCCTTGAGCACCAGCTTGCCGCGCTTGTTCAGCTCCCAGCCGCCCTGCCATTTCTCCTGGTCCTCGTAGCGGCGCGGGTACCCCTGCCCGGGGCGCGTTTCGACGTTGTTGAACCAGACGTATTCGGTGCCCGCGCGGTTGGTCCAGGCCTGTTTGCAGGTCACGGAACAGGTGTGGCAGCCGATGCATTTGTCCAGGTTCATGACCATGCCCATTTGAGCCATAACACGCATCAGTACTGCACCTCCTGTGAACGACGGCGGACGGTGGCAACCATGTCGCGCTGGTTTCCGGTGGGGCCAAGGTAGTTGAACGCGTAGGCCAGCTGGGCGTAGCCGCCGATCAGGTGCGAGGGTTTGACCAGCAGCCTGGTTACGGAGTTGTGGATACCGCCGCGCCGGCCAGTCGCCTCGGACTTCGGCACGTCGATGGTGCGTTCCTGCGCGTGGTGGACGTAGACCACACCGGCGGGCATCCGGTGGCTGACGATCGCCCGGGCCACGAGGACGCCGTTGATGTTCACGCACTCCACCCAGTCGTTGTCCTTGACCTGGATGGCGGCCGCGTCGGAGGGGCTCATCCAGACCGTGGGCCCGCCGCGGGACAGTGAAAGCATCAGCAGGTTGTCCTGGTATTCGGAGTGGATGGACCACTTGGAGTGCGGTGTCAGGTAGCGGACCACCACCTCCATGGCCCCGTCCTGGCCGAGCTTCGGCTCACCGAAGAGGCGGTGCATGTCCAGCGGTGGCCGGTATATCGGCAGGGCCTCGCCGATATCGATCATCCAGTCGTGGTCCAGGAAGAAGTGCATCCGCCCGGTCAGGGTGTGCCAGGGCTTGAGTCGCTCGACGTTGATGGTGAACGGGGCGTAGCGGCGGCCCCCCGTTTCGGAACCGGACCATTCCGGCGAGGTGATCACCGGTACGGGACCGGCCTGGGTCTGGGCGAAGGTGATGAACTTTTCTTCGGAGCCTTCGGACAGGTCCGCCAGTTTCCGGCCGGTGCGGACTTCCAAGTCCTTGAAGCCCTGCACGGACAGGGCGCCGTTGGTGGTGCCGGAGAAGGCCAGAATGGCCTCGGCCATTTTCGCGTCGGTGTCGATCGCTGGGCGGCCGTCCGCGGCGCCGCCGAGCATCACACCGTTGGAGCGGCTGAGCCTCTCCAACGGGCCGGCGAGTTTGTAGGTGACGTTCTTGACCGTGAAGCCCAGTTTGTCGGCGAGCGGCCCGACGGCGGCGAGCTTGTCCGCGATGGCGGTGTAGTCGCGCTCGACCATGGAAAAGATGGGCATGTTCTGACCGGGAACCGCGGCGATGGACGTGTCCCGCCAGTCCCGGACTATCCCGCCGGGCTGGGCGAGCTGGCCGGGGGTGTCGTGCTGCAGCGGCACGCTGACCAGGTCCCGGCGGACGCCCAGGTGGGTTTTCGCCAGGCGGGAGAACTCCTGGGCCAGCAGGTGGAAAGTGTCGAAATCCGTCTTGGTTTCCCAGGGCGGGTCGATCGCGGGGCTGAAGGCGTGCACGAAAGGGTGCATGTCGGTGGAGGACAGATCGTGCTTCTCGTACCAGGTGGCGGCCGGGAACACGACGTCGGACAGCAGTGTGGTGGAGGTCATCCGGAAGTCCGCGGAGACCAGCAGGTCCAGCTTTCCTTCCGGCGCCTGCTCATGCCATTTCACGTCCTTGGGCTTAAGCCCTTCGGCGTGGTCTTTCAGGACATTGTTATGGGTTCCCAGCAGGTTGCGGAGGAAGTACTCATTGCCCTTGGCGGAGGAGCCGAACAGGTTGGAGCGCCACAGCACCAGCGTCCGCGGCCAGTTCTCCGGGGCATCGACGTCTTCGATCGCTGGATTCAGTGTGCGGTTTTTCAGCGCGTCCGCGATGTAGCTGGGGGTGTCCTTCGCGGTGCCGGCAGCGACTGCGGCTTCCGCCTCGTCCGCGAGGTCCAGCGGGTTCCGGTCGAACTGAGGATAGAAGGGCATCCAACCGAGCCGCGCGGACTGGGCCAGCGCGTCCGCGGTGTGCATCCCGTCCAGGGCTCCGGTGGAGAGCGGTGACTTCAGGGCGTCCGCGGAGTAGCCGTCCTGGCGCCACTGGTCCGTGTGCATGTACCAGTACCCGGTGCCGATCATGGTCCGCGGCGGCCGGGACCAGTCCAGGGCATTCGCCAGCGACACCCAGCCTGTGGCCGGCCGGGTCTTTTCCTGGCCCACGTAGTGCGCCCAGCCGCCGCCGTTGCGGCCCATGCAGCCGGTCAGCATCACGAGGGCCAGGACCGCCCGGTAGGTCGTGTCGCCGTGGAACCACTGGCAGATCCCGGCGCCCATGATGATCATGGAGCGGCCCTTGGACTGCTCTGCGTTCCGGGCAAACTCGCGGGCCACCCGGATGCAGGCCTGCGCCGGGACGGACGTGATCTCCTCCTGCCATGCCGGAGTGTAGGGCGTCGAGGCGTCCTCGTAACCCGTGGCCCAGTCACCCGGGAGCCCTTCGCGGCCGACGCCGTACTGGGCCAGCATGAGGTCGAACACGGTGGTGACCAGCCGGCCATCGACCTCGAGGACCGGCACTCCGCGCCTCAGTACGCTACCGGCCCCGCCGGCGTCTTCGAAGCAGGGCAGCAGGATCTCCGCGCTTTCCCCGGAGACCTCGCGCAGCGACAGTGCGGGCTCGATCCCCTCGAGGTCCAGGTTCCATTTGCCCTCGCCGCTGCCCGAGTAGCGGAAGCCCATCGAGCCGTTGGGCACGGCGGGGAGCCCGGTCTTCTTGTCGAACAGCACGGTGCGGAACGCCGCGTCCTCGGCCCCGGACTCCAGGGTGAGGTCCTTGGCGGTGAGGAATTTCGACGGCGTGAGGGAACCGTCGTCGCGCCTTTCCAGCCGGACCAGAAAGGGCAGGTCAGTGTACTGGCGAACGTAGTCGGAAAAGAAGGGCACGTCACGGTCGATGAAGAATTCCTTGAGCATGACGTGCCCCATGGCCATCGCCAGTGCGGCGTCCGTTCCGGCTTGCGCGGGGAGCCATTCGTCGGCGAACTTCGTGTTGTCGGCGTAGTCCGGGCTGATGGTCACCACCTTGGTGCCGCGGTAGCGCACCTCGGCCATCCAGTGCGCGTCCGGGGTCCGGGTCACCGGGACGTTGGAGCCCCACATCATGAGGTAGCCCGCGTCCCACCAGTCGCCTGATTCCGGGACGTCGGTCTGGTCGCCGAAGACCTGCGGGCTGGCCACGGGCAGGTCGGCGTACCAGTCGTAGAAGGACGTCATCACCCCGCCGATCAGCTGAATGAAACGGGTCCCCACAGCGTGCGAGACCATGGACATCGCCGGGATAGGCGAGAAGCCGGCGCAGCGGTCCGGGCCGTAGGCCTTGATCGTGTTCACGTGCGCGGCGGCCGCGATTTCGATCGCTTCCTGCCAGGACACCCGCACCAGGCCGCCCTTGCCGCGGGCCTGCTGGTAGCGGCGCCGCTTTCCCGGGTCACCGGCAATCTCGGCGAAGGCCAACACCGGATCGCCCAGCCGGGCCTTCGCCTCGCGGTACATCTCCACCAGCACGCCGCGGGCGTACGGGAACCGGACGCGCGTGGGCGAGTAGGTGTACCAGGAAAATGCCGCCCCGCGCGGACAGCCCCTCGGCTCGTATTCCGGACTGTCCGGCCCCACCGAGGGGTAGTCCGTCTGCTGGGATTCCCACGTGATGATGCCGTCCTTGACATACACCTTCCAGGAACAGGAGCCTGTGCAGTTCACCCCGTGCGTGGAGCGGACCACCTTGTCGTGGCTCCACCGGTCGCGGTAGAAAATATCGCCCTTGCGGCCACCCTCCCGGAACACAGCCCTGCCATCGTCGGTCTGGTCCCATTTCGTAAAAAAACGGCCCAGCTTCAACATTGCATCCGAGGCGGGCCCATCGAGCCCCGCTACAAAAGGTCCGGCAGCCATGCGCACACACTAAGTGAAAGGCTGCGTCCCGCGCTAGGGGGATGCATGTCGCGTTGCTCCCGTTGATGGTCAACCGGCATACAAACGTTCTGTAGACAACATAGCTCGGAGCTTGAGCGGCACCTGATGATTTCGCGTTTGCTGAGGTCTGCCGACGGAGGGCCAAGATGACCACAGATTTGGCTAGCGTTTCCCCGCCTCTATTGGCCAGGTACGCCGAGGCCGGGTGCGATGCAGTCTAGTCGGAATGCGTTAGAACCGTTCCGGCTGCTCGCCAAAGTTGAAGTGCCGCCCGCTGATCCGCGACGGTTTGATTTCGACATAGAAGTCTTTGAACGTGGGCACCCACGTCTTCAGGTTCAGTGCCTCCGCATCGGCGATCTCCTGGCCCAGGGTAAGCGCGCGGGCCGTTCCCTTGACCACTACGCTCCAGGCTTCCTCGCTGGTGATGCCGTCGGCTTCGAGGAGCACGTTCTCATTGATAGTGAGTTCGGCGAGCTTAGTGCCCGGGGCAGTGCGCAGCAGCAGGACGCCGTCGTGGGCGCGGTAGTTGATCGGGAATATATCGGTCTCGCCTGCGGCGGTCAGAACAATGCGCCCATGCTGGGTGTGTTCGAGGAGCTTCCAGGACTGCTCTTCGTCAAGGATAAGGATCGGGTCATCGTGTATGAACAACATGTCCCCCATCTTTCTACGGTTCGTAGAAAAATGTAAGGGATTTTCCTGGTTACATTCCCCAAGGCGCCGCGCGAGTCGGCCGTGCCATTCATTGCCCCGTCCGAGTGCAGGCGACTTCGGAAACTGACAGCGGCAGAATTCGACTTCGGTACGTCCTCCAGTCGGATGTCCACCACGGCACCGTCCGGCCGTAGGCTCAGGACCTGCGGCAGGGTTTCGCTGCGGAACCGGCCGTGTGCGTTGGCCTGAACCTTTCATTGTCCCGAAGTACCCGAGCCCCCTCGCGAACGGAAGGCAGGCGGGCCAGAATCATATGATGCCCGGTACGGGTGTCGTTGAAGGGCTGGCTTCGTTTCCTGATGATTCTGTTTCTTCCTCGTCCTGAATCGTCGCCGTGCCCATAAAAGTTTCGGTACTTCGTTTGGCCGTGAGTGCCGATGGTCCTGCCCCGGCACTGTTCTCGGCGGTCAGGAGAGGTCCGGGTCGCCTGCCGGGGGAGCAGCTGCGGTGTTCCGAGGGGTGCGGATGACCTGGCCGGCGAAGGCGAAACCGCCGCCGAATCCGAAGAGCAGGGCCGGGCTGTCCGGGGGGACTTCCCCGGAGCGGACGAGTTTGGCAAGTGCGATCGGGATGCTGGCTGATGAGGTGTTTCCGGAGTGGATCACGTCGCGGGCGGTAATTGCCCGGGGGATGCCGAGCTGGTCAGCAAGGGGTTCGATGATCCGCAGATTCGCCTGGTGCGGAATGAACGCGGCGAGGTCCTGAGGGCGGATTCCTGCCAGTTCGCAGGTGCGGCGTGCCAGTTGCGCTGCCTGTGTGATGGCCCAGCGGTAGACAGTGAGGCCCTCCTGTTCCAGGTGCAGGGAGGGTTCTTCTATTCTGACTGCCTGTGCGAGGGCAGGTATTGAGCCCCAGTGGACCGGCCCTACCCCGGGTTCGTCGGTGGCAGTCAGGAGTGCCGCGCCGGCACCGTCTCCGACCAGGACGCAGGTGCTCCGGTCGGCCCAGTCAGTGAAGGCGCTGAGTTTTTCCGCTCCGATGACCAGCGCCGTGGTCGCGGACCCGGCCCTGATCGCCTGATCGGCGATGGCCATCGCATGGGTGAAACCGGAACAGGCGGCGTTGACGTCGAAAACGGCTGGCGAGCCGGCGCCGATGCTGGCTGAGACCCGGCCTGCGGTGCTGGGGGAGCGGTCCTTGGCCGTGACGGTGGCAACGATGATCAGGTCCAGGTTCCCGGCGTCCATCCCGGCGTGCTGAAGGGCGTCCTGTCCGGCCCGGATGGCCATGTCGGCCACGGATTCGGCATCGGCGATGCGGCGCGTTTCGATGCCCGTCCTGCTGCGGATCCAATCGTCACTGGTGTCCACCATCAGGCTCAGCTCACTGTTCGTCAGGATCCTGGCCGGTTGGTAGGATCCGACGCCGACGACACGGGATCCGCGGACAGGCGGGTCCGGCATACTGCGGGGCAGGGACGGGTTCATGGGTGGCTCCTGGGTCTGGGTGCGGTATGGCATGACGGGCCCGTCAGCGCCGGTGAGTGGGAACGTGTTCGGCGCCGGCATGCCCCAGGGAAGGGGCATTGAGCTGGTAGATGCAGGCTGTTAGTTCTTTGATGCGGGCGGTGAGCCGGGTGAGTTCTTCGTGAGGGGCTTCGGCGGCGGCGGTTTCAGCGGCGACAAACCGGCCAAGCTCCGTGACGAGGTAGAAATTGCTGTCGCCGACCGTCGTGATAGTGGCCACGGCCCACCAGAGGGCTTCGCCGAAAGTGGTGATGTTCGCTCCGGGGGTGTTTTGCTCCACGCCAGGCGCAGGGGACCGGGCTTACGAGTCGTGTACCGCATGGTTGTTCTCCGCGGAGGGAACGGTGCTGCGCCTGCGGAGCGTGTCGAACAGTTCGCTCAGGCTCATGTTGGCAGCCGCTGCGACGTCGGCGGGGGACATCCGTGCCGCCATCGCCTCGCACATGGCCTGGACGAGCCCGTCGTGGGCCTGGTCGGTCTGGAACTGGATCATTTCCAGCTCCGCCGAAGCGGACCAGATGTTCCTCAGGTATTTGTCCATGGCTGTCCTCCTGTGGGCGGGCGGGTCGGGGATATGGCAGAGGCCGGGAGAAGGTCAGACTTTGATGTCGGGGGAAGGGACATCCCGTTCTCCGATATCTGCGGCACCCAGGGCGGCCGCGGCCGGCGTCCGGGCGGTGTCGTGTGTCCGAGGGGCCAGTTCAGGGTGGTGCAGGTCAAGGGCCGGGCGTTCGGAGCGGATTCGCGGCAGGGACGTGAAGTTGTGGCGCGGCGGCGGGCAGGACGTGGCCCACTCCAGGGAGGCGCCGAAGCCCCACGGATCATCCACCTCCACGTTTTCCCCGCGGCGCCAGGTGATGTGGATATTCCAGAAGAACGGGATCAAGGACGCGCCAAGGAGGAAGGAAGAGGCGGTGGAGAACTGGTTCATCACGGCGAAGTTGTCCTGCGGAAGGTAGTCTGCGTAGCGCCTGGGCATGCCCTCGACGCCGAGCCAGTGCTGGATGAGGAAGGTGCCGTGGAAGCCCAGGAAGAGCATCCAGAAGTGGATCTTTCCGAGGCGCTCGTTGAGCATCTTGCCGGTCCACTTGGGCCACCAGAAGTAGAAGCCGGCGAACATGGCGAAGACGACGGTGCCGAAGACGGTGTAGTGGAAGTGTGCCACCACGAAGTACGTGTCGGAGACATGGAAGTTCAGTGGCGGGGAGGCCAGGATGATGCCGGTCAGGCCGCCGAAGAGGAATGTGACGATGAAGCCCAGGCTCCAGAGCATGGGCGTTTCGAAGGTCAGCGAGCCGCCCCACATGGTGCCGATCCAGTTGAAGAACTTCACGCCTGTAGGTACGGCGATGAGCATGGTCATGAAGGCGAAGAACGGCAGCAGCACCGAGCCGGTCACGTACATGTGGTGTGCCCACACAGTCACGGACAGGGCGGCGATGGAGATGGTCGCGTAGACGATGCCCTTGTAGCCGAAGATCGGCTTACGGCTGAAGACCGGGAAGATCTCGGAGACGATGCCGAAGAACGGCAGCGCGATGATGTAGACCTCGGGATGGCCGAAGAACCAGAACAGGTGCTGCCACAGTACAGGTCCGCCGTTTTCGGGGTCGAAGATGTGCGCGCCGAAGCGGCGATCGGCGCCCAGCGCGAACAGGGCCGCGGCCAGGGGCGGGAAGGCCATCAGGATCAGGATGGCCGTGACCAGCGTGTTCCAGGTGAAGATTGGCATCCGCCACATGGTCATGCCCGGTGCGCGCATACAGATGATGGTAGTGATGAAGTTCACCGCACCAAGGATGGTGCCGAAGCCGGACAGGGCAAGGCCGAAGACCCATAGGTCACCACCGACCCCCGGGCTGAACGTGGTGTTGGACAGCGGCGCGTAAGCGAACCAGCCGAACGACGCTGCGCCCTGGGGTGTGATGAAGCCGGACACGGCGATGAGGGAACCGAAGAGGAAGAACCAGAAGGCCAGGGCGTTCAGCCGCGGGAACGCGACGTCGGGGGCGCCGATCTGCAGGGGCATCATGACGTTGGCGAACCCGGCGAAGAGGGGCGTGGCGAACATCAGGAGCATGATCGTGCCGTGCATGGTGAACAGCTGGTTGTACTGTTCCTTGGTCTGCAGGATCTGCATCCCGGGCTCGAAGAGCTCGGCCCGGATCAGCAGGGCCATTACACCGCCCAGGCAGAAGAATGTGAAGGACGCGATGAGGTACATGTACCCGATGGTCTTGTGATCTGTGGTCGTGATCCAGCTGACGACAATCTTGCCCTTGGACCTGGGAACCACAGAAACAGGGACCGTGGCGGTGCTGGTGCGTGCTGTCATGACGGGACCTCGCGGTGAGAGTGTTCGGTGGACGGAGACGGGTCTGGAGGGGGCGGGCAGCGGGCCAGAACGACGCAGTCCAGCGCGGGGCGGCGGGAACCGGGAACGGGCCGGGACCGGGTTCCGGCTGATTCAACGTACAGTCCGGCCCTCCGGGCCCAGGCGGCCACGCGGGCGCTGTCGTGCAGCACGGCTGCGGTCCGTGGCACGGAGGCGCTTTCGCGGGGGTCCGCCGGGGCGTGGCCGATGTACAGGAACAGCCCCCCGGGGACCAGGCTCCGAGCGCTGCGGGCGATGGTTCCTTCGAGCTCCGGTCCGGGCAGGTGAAGGAAGGCGGCCAGGACCAGGTCCAGGCTCCCCGGGTCAGGGGTGTGGGCGGTGACGTCGGCCACCGACCAGGTGATCAGGCCGGTCACGCCCTCGGCGAAGGCACGTTCGCGTCCGATCGCCAGGGCCTCGGACGAAAAGTCCATGGCCTGCACGCGCCAGCCGCGGCCGGCCAGCCACACCGCGTGGCGCCCGTCCCCGGCCCCCAGGTCCAGCGCCCGTCCCGGGGCCAGTCCGTTGAGTTCTGAGCGCACCGACGAGCTGGCAGGGGCCCAGCCGTAGTCCGTTTCGGCGTACCAGCGGTTCCAGGCCGGGGCGTCGGCGGGGTAGCCGGGCCGGCCCCGCCCTGCGTGCTTCCACGCCGGCAACGGCATGCCGTCCACACTCATGGCCGGCTCCCATTCGGACGCCGGGCGGCTGTTCCGTCTGAGCGGCGGCCCGCCCGGTTGTGGAGTCGGAAAACGGCGATCCCTACGGGGATGCCGACGATCGGGCCGGTCAGTACAACCCCTGCCATCCATGCCGGGCTCCCGGGCACTGTGACGAGTGCCGGGCCGTCGAGCAGAAGAAGGGCCGCCAGTCCGAAAACCATGAGGTACTGCGGCATGCGGTCCCGTTCCGGCCGGGATTGCACGGGCGCTGTTGACGGCAATGGGTGCTCCATATCATTCATTGCGCGCCGTGGGCATGCCGGTGGCCTCCGCCGTGCCGGCGCCAGGCGCGGCGTCCTGTCCGGGGTTTTGTCCGGCGCGTTCGGCCTGGGCGCGGGCAACGTGGCTGCGGGCGTGTTCCACGGCCGGGGGCAGGTCCGCGAAGAGGTGTTTGTGGTGGCGCAGGGATTCCAGGACGCCGACCCGGGTGACCAAGGCCAGGTGGCGGTCCTGGATGCCTTTGATCAGCACGGTAATGCCGCGGCGTTCGAGGGCATTGACGATGTCGGTGATGACCCGGGCCCCGGTCGCGTCCAGGACTTGGAGCTGGGACATGCGGATGATGACGACATCGACGTTTCGGATCGTACTGACCCGGTCCAGGACGCGCTCGGCTGCGGCGAAAAACAGGGCCCCATCGAGGCGGAAGACAGCGATGTGCTCATCCCCGTCCCGGGCGGGGCCGGGGATCTCTTCGCGATGCACGCCGCTGGACTTGACCAGGGCGCGCAGGGCGAAGAAGGAAGCGACGGCGATGCCGATTGCCACTGCCTCGATCAGGTCGAAGGACACGGTGATCAGGGCAGTGACGAAGAACACTACGGTGTCGGCCCGGGTTGAGCCGATCACGCTGCGCAGCGTGCCGAGGGAGACCATGCGGGTGGCGGTGACCATTAGAACCCCGGCCAGCGCCGCCAGCGGGATCCTCGAGACCGGACCAGTGGCCAGATAGACCACAGCCAGCAGCACCAGGGCGTGCGTGATGGCAGCCAGCCGGGTCCGGCCGCCGGAGCGGATGTTCACCGCGGTGCGGGCGATGGCCCCGGTGGCCGGCATGCCGCCGAAAAACCCGGATGCCACAGAGGCGAGGCCCTGGCCCAGGAGCTCACGGTCGGCGTCGTAGGGGCCGGTATCGGAGATCGACGCGGCAACCCGGGCCGAGAGCAGCGACTCGATCGCCGCCAGCGCCGCGATGGTCGCCGCCGGTGCGGCCAGGGCGGTCATGGTGCCCCAGTCCAGAGCGGGGATGACAGGGGCCGGCAGGGTGTCGGGCAGGGCGCCGATCCGGGCCACGGGCAGGTCGAGTACCTGGGCGGCGATGCTCGCCACGACTATGGCGACGAGGGAACCGGGGATCTGCGGGTGGATCCGGGGTGAAGCAATCATTATCACCGCGACCAGTGCCACCAGTGCCACTGGGGCCAGGAGTGCGGCTGGGGACGTTGTTGCGAGTCCCTGGACGGCCGAAACAGCGGCGTTGCTGCTCGGGCCGGCTTTGACGCCGAAAGCGGCCGGGACTTGCTGGAGGAAAATGATCATCGCAATCCCGAGGGTGAAGCCCTCGATGACAGGCCACGGCAGCAACGTCACGACTCTGCCGAGCTTCAGCACCCCGGCGGCGACGACGATGACCCCGGCGAGGACCGCCACGGCTGCCAGGGCCCCGCCGCCGTGCGTGGCGATGACCGGGCCCAGGACCACGACCATCGCCCCGGTGGGGCCGGAAACCTGGATGTTGGAACCGCCGAAGACGGCGGCAACTATGCCGGCGATGACGGCGGTGATCAGTCCGCTGGCCGCTCCGGCGCCGGAGCTGACCCCGAAGGCCAGTGCCAGCGGCAGGGCGACGATACCCACGGTGACCCCGGCGATCAGGTCGCCTTTCCAGGTGCGGGGCAGATCTGCATAGTCCTTCCACCCCGGCAGCAGCGCGCGCGCCGCCGTCAGTGCCTTCATTTTGAACTTCCGGCTGCCGCAGTCAGAGGGGACGTGGCGGCTGAATGTTCGAGCTGCTCACGGGTAGCGTGCAGGATGTCGTTGAGCAGCAACCTCGCCACGGACAGCAGGTCGGCGACCTGCGGGTACGCCAACGAATAGAACATCTGCAGCGCCCGCCGCTCCCCCCGGACCAGATGGTACCGGCGCAACACAGACAGGTGCTGGGACAGATGCGAGGCCTCCAGGCCCGTCGCCGCCAACAGCTCCGTCACCGACACCTCCGGAGCCTCACACAAGAGCTCCAGCACGCGGATCCGGACCGGGTGCGCCAAGCCCTTGAAAAGGTTGGCCTTCACCTCGTACAACGGTGCCCGGAAATCCGAGAATTCTTCCATGTCTGCCTCCCCGGCCGATCACAATAAACGCTTGCTTGACTACTTTATAGATCCATCATCCAATATAACAGGGGTCGGAGCATTTCGTCCCCGCCAGGTCCGGTTTCCACGGACCGGTCCGCTCCCGTTTCACACTGCGGAACGCGCCGGCCGGCGGGGGGAGCTGCCTGGTCGGGCTCCGCGCAGGCGACGCGGACCGGACCGCGACCAGGCACGTCACGGTCAGTATCCGTGGGGCGCGGCACCGGCCTGACGACCTGCGAATTTGGGACCAGCACCCGCACTCTGCGCCGCCGCGGCGCCCCGTCCTGCGGGTGTGTTCGTCACGGCGCTCTTCCCGCGGGCCTCCCTGGCCGGGTTCGGTGAGGACCGCGGTATCGCTGCCCCTGGTGACGCCGGGAGGCCTCGGGTGATGAGCGGACGCCCCGCGGATTTTTAGGCACAACCCGGGCGCGGGCACCGTCCGAGACTATGCAATCTCTTTCACCAAGGTACCGACGGGAATTCGGTCCATCGGAACAGTCGCTTTCACTTGGCGATGCGTCACGGGGCGGCATGACGGCGCCCCGGAACGCCGGATTCAGGAGAACCGGCGTCCCCATATGGACTATTATATAAAATGATGAAACCATCAAATAGTTAAGTGCCTGAAGGCATGTGGCCAACCTTCGAAGGATTCGCAGCCGCTCCTGGACTCTCATCTGCCCCTGACTGCGGTGCTCCGATGAACTACTCCATGACCTTCTAGGATCGTCCCCGCCAACGGTACAAAGCGCGGGGGAAGGAAGAGAACCTTGCCAAATTCCACACAGTCCACCGTCACGGATACCGCCCCGGCCGCCCTTGCCCGCCTCTCGGACTGGGTCAGCGAAGTTGCCGGCCTGACCCGGCCGGACAGCATCCACTGGGTCAACGGCTCAGATGCCGAATACCGCACGATCACCGACGGGCTCGTTGCGGCCGGAACCCTGGTCCGCCTGGACGAAGACAGGTTTCCCAGCTCGTTTGCCGCCTTCTCCGACCCCAAGGACGTCGCCCGGGTCGAGGAGCAGACCTACATTTGTTCCGAACACGAACGCGACGCGGGCTTCACCAACAACTGGATGGAGCCGGCACGGATGAAGGAGAACCTGCACGGGCTCTTCCGCGGGGCCATGCGGGGGCGCACCATGTACGTGATTCCTTTTGTGATGGGCCACCTGGACGCGGAGGACCCCAAATTCGGGGTGGAGATCACCGACAGCGCCTACGTCGTCGCGTCCATGCGCATCATGGCCCACACCGGTAACGATGTCCTGGCCAAAATGGTCGAACTGGACGCGGATTTTGTCCCAGCACTGCACTCCGTCGGCGCACCGCTGGAGCCAGGTCAACAGGATGTCAGCTGGCCCTCCAATGACGATAAATGGATCGTCCACTTTCCTGAGGAAAAGTCCATCTGGTCCTACGGTTCCGGATACGGGGGCAACGCGCTGCTGGGCAAGAAATGCTACTCGCTGCGCATCGCCTCCGCGATGTCCCGTCAGGAGGGCTGGCTCGCGGAACACATGCTCATCCTCAAACTCACCAGCCCGGCACGGAAGGTCTACTACATCTCCGCCGCCTTCCCCTCGGCCTGCGGTAAAACCAACCTCGCCTTGCTCAACCCCACCGTGGAGGGCTGGACGGTGGAAACCCTCGGGGATGACATCGCCTGGATACGTCCGGGCAAGGACGGGGAACTGCGCGCCACCAACCCGGAGGCGGGCCTCTTCGGCGTCGCACCGGGCACCGGCTGGCACACCAACCCCAACGCGATGGACGCCATCGCCAAGGGCAACACTATCTTCACCAACGTCGCCCTCACCGATGACGGCGGCGTCTGGTGGGAAGGCATGACCCGGGAGACCCCGGAGCACCTGACCGACTGGACCGGACAGGACTGGACCCCCGCCTCCGGCCGGCCCGCAGCGCACCCCAACTCACGGTTCTGCACCCCCATCAGCCAGGTCAGTATCCTGGCCGAGGAATACTACCAACCCGAAGGCGTGCGGCTCTCCGCCATCTTCTTCGGTGGCCGCCGGAAGACAACCATCCCCCTCGTCACCGAGTCCAGGGACTGGACGGGGGGCGTCTTCATGGGATCAACTCTCTCCTCCGAGACGACAGCAGCAGCGGCCGGTCAGGTCGGGGTAGTCCGCCGCGATCCGATGGCGATGCTCCCCTTCATCGGCTACGACGCCGGGGACTACCTCAAACACTGGCTGGAGATCGGCCGGACGGCCAATCCCGCCAGACTGCCCCGGATCTTCCTGGTCAACTGGTTCCGCCGCGACAGCGACGGTAGTTTCCTCTGGCCTGGATTCGGAGACAACTCCCGTGTCCTGAAATGGGCCATTGAACGGCTCGAGGGGACAGCTGCCGCCATTGAAACCCCAATCGGTTTCGTCCCAGCGCTGGATTGCCTCGATATCGAAGGCCTCGACATCACACCCGGACACCTCCGGGCCGCGTCGGCGGTCGATTCGCAGGAATGGGCCCAGGAAATTGACAGCATCGACCAGTGGTATGCCCGGTTCGGCGACTCTTTGCCCCCCGAACTGCCGGCCGAGCTGCAACGCCTAAAAAACCGCTTCGCCGCCCGACGGGGGACGCCGCGCATCAGCTCCCGATAGGTGCCAGACGTGGTGCCCGGTGCCCTCCGCGCACCGGGCACCACTTCCGGCTTCGCCTGCCAGCGTGTAACCGGAAAGAACCAGGTGATCCGGCGTCATCCGCGCCGGCCCGCGACGTCAGACCCACCGCGAGGGCTTCAGATGTCAGAGACCACCATCGGTGTGGGTCAATATGCCCATGAATCAAGGAGACGGTATGAACGAAAAGATCAAGGTTGTTGGCTCCATTGTGGAGCTTGACGGCGACGAGATGACCCGCATCATCTGGCAGTTCATCAAGGACCGCCTCATCCTCCCGCACCTGGACGTGGACCTGAAGTACTTCGACTTGTCCATCCAGAACCGCGACGCCACCGATGACCAGGTCACGATCGACGCCGCAAACGCCATCAAGGAACACAATGTGGGCGTCAAGTGCGCCACGATCACCCCCGACGAGGCCCGGGTCGAGGAATTCGGCCTGAAGAAGATGTGGGCTTCCCCGAACGGAACCATCCGCAACATCCTGGGCGGGGTGGTCTTCCGCGAGCCGATCATCATCTCGAACATCCCCCGTCTGGTCCCGGGCTGGAACAAGCCGATCATCATTGGCCGCCATGCCTTCGGCGACCAGTACATGGCCACCAACTTCAAGGTCCCGGGTCCGGGCACGCTGACCATGACCTTCACACCCTCCGGCGGCGGCGAAGAGATCAAGCAGACGGTGGTCGTATACCCCGACGGCGGTGGCGTGGCCATGGGCATGTATAACTTCAACGACTCCATCCGCGACTTCGCCCGTGCCTCCTTCGCTTACGGGCTGCAGCGGAACTACCCGGTGTACCTCTCCACCAAGAACACGATCCTGAAGGCCTACGACGGCCAGTTCAAGGACGTGTTCCAGGAAGTGTTCGACGCCGAGTTCAAGGATCAGTTCGTAGCAGCCGGCATCAGCTACGAACACCGCCTGATCGATGACATGGTGGCATCGGCGATGAAGTGGGACGGCGGCTACGTCTGGGCCTGCAAGAACTACGACGGCGACGTCCAATCGGATACCATCGCCCAGGGCTACGGCTCGCTCGGTCTCATGACCTCCGTGCTGATGACCCCGGACGGCAAGACCGTAGAGGCCGAAGCCGCGCACGGCACCGTCACCCGCCACTACCGTCAGCACCAGCAAGGCAAGCCGACCTCGACCAACCCGATCGCCTCGATCTTCGCCTGGACCCGGGGCATCATGCACCGCGGCAAACTGGACGGCACCCCCGCCGTCATAGACTTTGCCGGCACCCTCGAAGACGTCGTCATTAAGACGGTCGAATCCGGCAAGATGACTAAGGACCTCGCGCTTCTGGTGGGCCCGCACCAGAAATGGCTTACCACCGAGGACTTCCTCGCAGCTCTGGACGACAACCTCAAAACAAGCCTGGGCTAGCCCCGGAGGAGTTTGCCCGTTCGGTGCTGCTGCTCCGTATCCGCCGGCTGCACGAAATAAGCTCCACAGGTCAAACCCGGCGCTAAACTGGGCCTACATCACCGGCGCAACAGCATTGAATCATTCCGAAGTTGTCTGTGAGTGTGGGCTTAGGCGGGCCTAGGACGTGCAGCGGCGGCTTCGGTCCTACACTTCGCAGACAGCACCGGGAGATGCCATGAAATCACGAGGAGTTGTCCTGGTCATCGAAGATGACCAGGACATTCGAAGTTTGATCTGCGTCATTCTGACCCAGATGGGGTTCGACGTCCATGCTGTCGCTTCGGGAGCAGAGGGCCTAGCCGCTGCCAGGACCCTGCATCCGGTGCTGGTGACGCTGGATCTCGGGCTGCCTGACATCGATGGCCACGAGGTGGCACACCGGATCCGGGACCTGTCAGAAGCCCCGATGCTCTTCATCACGGCCCGCGCCGAGCCCGACGACGAGATGGCCGGCATGGCCTCTGGCGCAGCCGCCTACCTGGCCAAACCGTTCCTGCCGAAACAGCTCAGAGAACTAGTCGACCTGCTCTGCCCGGTGGAAGGGACTGCCCCGGTTTTGTTGACTCCTTGACTGAGCGAGCTTGTGCTCGTGGAAGGATATTGGCCCCTCGGCGTACTCTTCGACGGCTTTGCAAAAAGGAGGCAGTGCCTGTTCGTAAAGCGCAAGGTCAGGGCTGCACGCACTGCGCACAGTCAACACCCAGCTGACTGAGCTGTATTGTGCACAATGCGCACACCCTGGGCCGGGAGCAGGAAAATCGAGTTCGTCGATGCCGACGAATCTGGTGAAAAGGGCGCCCGCTGCGGTCACTTTGCGGCGGCGGTTCCGGAGGTTGCGAGGTCGATGCCACGGGTTTCCGGGAGGCCGAACGTGGCGAAGAGGCTCACCAGGCTCACGCCGGCCAGAAGCAGCCCGATGGCGGGACTTCCCAGGCTGGCGCCGAGCGATGCCGCCACCAGCGGTGTGATGCCGCCGCCGACGAGCGCTCCGAGGTTGTAGGCCATTCCGGCACCCGTGTAGCGGTAGCGGGTGGCGAAGAGCTCCGGCAGGAAGGCGCCCACCGGACCGTAGATGCCGGCGACGATCAGCAGCGTGCCGGACAGCCCGACTGCAAACGACCAGGTGGTGCCGATGTCGAGGATCGGGAAGAGCAGGAGCGACCAGGGGATCGCCACGACGCACGAGCCAACGATCACGGCTCGGCGGCCGATCCGGTCGGAGAGCATTGCGCTGCCAATAGTTCCTGCTGCGAAGAACATCGCGCCGACGATTCCCAGCGAGAGGATGGTGGGCCGGCTGTGGCCAAGGCCCTCGGCACTTGTGCCATAGCTGCTGAGAAAGGCTGTGCCGATGTAGAAGAAGGCGAAGAGCATCATGGTGGAGGCGCCGCCCAGGAGGATCTGGCGTGGCTGGTTTCGCACCGACTCCCACACGGGCAGCTTGCGGGGCCCGGCCGGGACGGCGCTCGAGTTGCTGGCCTCCTTGAAGACCGGAGTCTCTTCGATCTTGAGGC
The DNA here is from genome assembly GCF_036675385.1 of Pseudarthrobacter sp. Taxonomy (NCBI): domain Bacteria; kingdom Bacillati; phylum Actinomycetota; class Actinomycetes; order Micrococcales; family Micrococcaceae; genus Pseudarthrobacter; species Pseudarthrobacter sp. The sequence continues at coordinate 37,471 of NZ_JAKFFD010000007.1, forward strand.
GGATGTAGAGACCGATCATAACGAGCACGGCACTTCCGATGAACGGAATGCGCCAGCCGAACGTGAGGAATGCCTCCGACTTGTCGCCGAGTGACAGATTGATGATGAGGAAGGTTGCACTCGCGAGGGCGAAGCCAATCGACGGGCCCAGTTGGGGGAAGGCTGCGAAGAGGCCCCGGTGTTTGGGCGGGGCGTACTCGGCGGCCATCAGTGCCGCGCCGGCCCATTCGCCGCCGACAGCGAATCCCTGAAGAAAGCGGAGAACAACGAGGATGATCGGCGCGGCGATCCCGATTACGCTGGCGTCGGGCAGCAGCCCGATGGTGACGGTCGCGATGCCCATGATGAGCAGTGTGCTGACGAGCGTTTTCTTGCGCCCCAGCCTGTCACCGAAGTGGCCGAACAGGACGGCACCAAGGGGGCGCGAGACGAAGGCCACGGCAAAGGTTCCGAATGAGGCGAGGGTGCCGGCGGCCGGGCCGAGCGCCGGGAAGAAGACCTGGGGGAAGACGAGGGCCGCAGCCGTACCGTAGATGAGGAAGTCGTAGAACTCGATGATGCTGCCCATCGAGCTGGCGACGGCGACCCTGGCCATCGAGGTGGGGCGCGGACCGGACCGGTTCGCAACCGGTGCGAGGCTTTCGAGCATGCGATATCTCCTTTGACATCGGTCGTCGAAACGAGGTTTGTTTCGACGCGAAGATGTCATCGTGCCAGCGCCGTGCGTTCGCCACCACCTCCCGATGGAGGTGTTTTCGCGCCACCGGTCAGGGCAAAAGGCGGAGCCGGCGTGCGGCCACTACGGCCTCCGCACGGCTGTGCCCGTCCAGTTTCGCCATGATCGTCTGCATGTAGCTCTTCACGGTGACTGCCTTGAGTGAGAGCCGTTTGCCGGTTTCGGCATAGGAACAGCCGAGCGCCACTTGGGCGAGCACATCCGTCTCCCGTCGGGTGAGGTGCGGGACGCCGGCCGGCGCCGCGTCGGAGCCCTCGAGCCGTGCGGTCACGGCGAGGATGCGCTGGGCGAGCTCGGGATCAGTCGTGGTGCTGGCCACCGAGAGGAGCTCGGCATGCGCGAGCCGGACGGTCTCGATGAGGTTCCGGTCCGGTGGCTCCGCGGCCAGGCTTTGGACGACTCGGAGAATCGCGACCCGGTGGTCCACCTCGTCCCGAATGGCCAGTTCCCGCGAGATCCTCGAGGCGCCAGCGCTGAGTTCCGTCACCACGCACTCGCCGATCGATGTGCGCTCCCGGGTTGCCGCGTAGAGGACACACCGGGCGCGGCCGTCCACGAGGATGGGGAGCGCCACCATGGTCCGCAGCCCCTCGATGCGTACGGCGTCGTCGTGATGATGAGTGATGCTGTCGGAGTCGAAGTAATCGGCCACCCCGACCGTGCGCGCCTGGGAGAGGGCCCGCCCGCCCACGCCCTCGCCGGGCTGCACGCTGAGGTTCTTCAGACCGTGCGTCGTCGTGCCGAGGAACTCGGTGATGGTGAGCTCGGTGCGATTGACGAGGCCAGCGAAGAACACGGCCGAGCCAGTCCGGGCTGCGGTTTCCCGGATCGCCCGCTTCAGCAGGTCGCGGTCGCTCGGACGGTAGACGTCGTTGTCATGCCCTGTCATAGGGCCCTTCTCCGGTTAGATGGAGCAGTTGGACTGAGCAGCTGGGTGGAGCAGGCTAGACGGAGCGGCCGTCGAGCTTGTCCTGGATGCGACGCGCCAGCTCAGCAGTGGGTATCGAGCGGGGAAAAACGGCCACAACCAGGTCGTCCCCCGCCGGGACGGATGCGGGGTCGCCCTGCGGCAGTACCCCGAACATACGGCGCACCGCCAGCAGTTCGTGTTCCAGGTTCTGGAGGGAACCGCGGGCGGAGTCCAGCATCATTTCGCGCAGCACATAGTTATGGGTTGAGGTGACAGCCGCGGCGAACCGGATTGCATCAAGAGTTGATATGCCCGGCAGTGCCTGGCGAAGGTAGTCCGAGAAAAGCCGTTCATAGCGGGACACCATGATCGTTTCCCGGTCCCGCAGCGCGGGCACCGCCTGCACCACGTGGTAGCGCTTTTGGGACAGCTTCCGGCGTTCGGAAAATTTCACGAAGACCAGCTCTGCAGCCTGGCACACAGCCTCCCACGGATCGGGATGGCTGGCTGCCAGGTAGACCGTCAGCTCGGCGAGCAGGGCTTCGTGGTCCGCAAAGATCACGTCTTCCTTGGCGCGGAACTGACGGAAGAAGGTGCTGCGGGAGATTCCGGCAGCGAGGGCAATATCGTCCACGCTGGTCGGGTCGTAGCCATTGTCGGTGAACAGATCCAGCGCGGCCTCGGCCACGCCGGAACGGAAATTAGCCACTGATGCCATCCCGGTACAGTAGCAGCGCGTCACCCTGTCCGCCGCCGCCACAAAGCGCGACGGCGGATTTGCCGCTCCCGCGCCGCATCAGCTCATGGACGGCCGAGACCACCAGCCGGGCTCCGGAGGCGCCGATCGGATGTCCGATCGCGATGGCTCCGCCGTTGACGTTCACCTTGTCCAAACCGACGCCCAGGGCTGCTGCGGAGTGGGCCACCACCGAGGCGAAGGCCTCGTTGATCTCCACAAAGTCAAGATCCCCGGCCGTCCAGCCGGCGCGGGCCAGGGCCGCGGTGATTGCCTGTGCCGGCTTGTCCGGCAGTGTTGTGTCGGGCCCGGCGATCTGCCCGGCGGGCCCGACGACGGCCAGCACCTCGAGCCCGTGGGCATCGGCGTACGCGCGGGTCACCAGCACGACGGCGGCGGCGCCGTCGCTCAGCGGTGAAGCATTTCCGGCGGTGACTGTTCCCTCCGCGGTGAAGGCCGGCTTCAGCGCGGCCAGCACCTCCTGCGTGGATTGCGGGCGGACGCCCTCGTCATCGCTTACCAGTACGGGCGCGCCGCGCTTCTGTGGCACCGAAATGGGGGCAATCTCGGCGCTGAACATTCCCCCTGCCCGGGCCGCGGCTGCCCGCTGGTGGGACAGCGCCGCGATAGTGTCCTGCACCTCGCGGGAGAGCTGAAGGTCCGCGTTGGCGCGGTCCGTGGCAATGCCCATGAGCTCCTGGTCAAAGGCATCCGTGAGCCCATCATGGCCGGCCGAGTCCACGGCCGTGATGCCGCCGTAGAGGTAGCCGGCGCGCGAGCCGGTGAGCAGGTGCGGCGCCTGGCTCATGGATTCCTGGCCGCCGGCGACCACCACATCCGCCTCGCCCAGTTTGAGCAACCGGACGCCCTGGATGATGGCACTCAGCCCGGAGAGGCAGACCTTGTTCACCGTGACGGCGGGGGCGCTGAGCGGTATTCCTGCCGCGACGGCGCTTTGCCGCGCGGGGTTCTGGCCCGCGCCGGCCGTCAGGACCTGACCCACAATGACCGCGTCGACGGACGCCGGTCCGATCCCGGAGCGCTCCAGGGCCGCGGCGATGGCCGCGGCGCCCAGCTGCACAGCGCTTTGTGAAGCCAGCTGGCCCATCAGCTTTCCTTGAGGGGTGCGGGCCGCGCCCACAACAACTATGTCCTGGCTACTCATTTGGTGGGTTCCTTGCTGGGGGCGGGGGCACTGAGGTCCAGGGCACGTAGGCGCGACTTCAGGACTTTGCCGGTGGAGTTGTGGGGGAGCTCTTCGGGGAAAAGTATCCTGTCCGGAACCTTGAATCCTGAGAGCAGGCCCTTGACGTGCGAGCGGATCTCCTCGGCCGTGACCGAGCTGGAGCTGCTGCGGATGACAAAGGCCACCGGGCGTTCGCCCCATTTCTCGTGCGCGACGCCGATCACGGCCACGTTCAGCACTGCCGGATGGCTCATGATGGCTTGCTCCACCTCAATTGTGGAGATGTTTTCTCCGCCGGAGATGATGATGTCCTTGGCCCGGTCCTTGAGCTGGATGTAGCCGTCGGGATGCATCACGCCGAGGTCGCCGGTATGGAACCAGCCGCCGCGGAAGGCGTCGGCCGTGGCCTCGGGATCCTTGAAGTAACCGAGCATCACGTTGTTGCCCCGAAGCACGATTTCGCCCAGCGTTGCGCCGTCGGCCGGGACATCGAGCATGTCCAGGTCCACGATGCGCGCCGTCTCGGCCTGCAGCATCCCCACCCCCTGGCGGGAGATCTTGACGGCCCTGTCCTGGGCGGAAAGATCATCCCACTCTGTTTGATGCTCACAGATCGTGTACGGGCCGTACACCTCGGTCAACCCATAAACGTGGACCACGCTGATCCCGATTGACTCCAGGGACGTGATGATCGCGGGCGACGGCGGTGCGCCCGCCGTCGTGATGCGCAGCGGCACCTTCAGCTCGTGGGCCTGGGGTGCGCCGGCAATGATGCTGCAAACCGTGGGGGCGCCACAGAGGTTGGTGACTCCGAGAGTGTCGATGGCGTCCCAGACGGCGTCGGCGCGCACTGCTCGCAGGCAGATGTGGACGCCTGCGGCCGCCGTCACGGCCCAAGTGGTGCACCAACCGTTGCAGTGGAACATCGGAAGGGTCCAGAGGTAGCGCGTGTCGCCGGTGAAGTGATTGTGGAAGGTTTCCCCGAGCGAGTTCAGGTAGGCACCGCGATGCGAATACAGCACGCCCTTGGGCTTGCCCGTCGTGCCGGAGGTGTAGTTGAGCGTGATCGGGGCGTGTTCGTCCTCTACGCTCCACGGAAGATCTGCGTCCTGGTGTCCGGACGCGGCGAGGAAGTCTGCGTACTGCGTCGTGCCGATGCCTGCCGGGACCTCCGGATACGGGATGGTGCTGTCAGGCACTTCGATCACCTCAGCCAGTTGTGTCAGGCCCAGGTCCATTCCCGCCACGGTGGCCAGCAGTTCCGAATCGGCAAACAGCAGCCTGGCTTCGGAATGCTCCAGGATGTATTGGAGTTCCCGGGCGGACATCCGCGAGTTCAGGGCCACCAGGACGCCGCCGGCCAGGGGGACGGCGTAATGGGCAATCAGCAGTTCCGGCACATTAGGACACAGGAAGGCCACCCGGTCACCGGGCTGGATCCTGCTCTTGATCGCTTTGGCCAGCCCCTGGGCTTCGGCAGCGAAGTCCAGGTAAGTATAGGAGCGGTCACCGTGGATGATCGCCGTTTTCTGTCCGAACACCTCGGCGGAGCGCTGCAGGAACCGCAGGGGGCTCAGTGGGGTTTCATTGGGAAGCTCAATTGTGGTCATGGCGAATCCTTAGGCGAAGGCGCTTTGTCCGGTGACATCGCGGCCGATCAATAGGGTCTGAATGCTCTGCGTGCCTTCGTAGGTATGGATGGATTCGATGTCGAGAAGGTGCCGGATCACGTGGTTTTCCAGCAGGATGCCGTTGCCACCCAACATGTCGCGGGCAATGGACGCCAGCTCGCGGGCCTTGCGGGTGTTGTGGTACTTCGCCATCGAGGCCTGGGTGGGGCGCATCTCGCCGGCCGCATCAAGCCCCGCGAGGTGGAAACAGTGCAGCTGCATGCTGGTCAGCTCCGAGAGCATGTACGCCAGTCGCTCCTGGACAAGTTGGAACTTTGCCAGCGGCTTGCCGAACTGTGTCCGCTGCGTGGCATAGTTCAACGCGGCTTCGTAGACGGCGGTGGCGTGGCCGAGAGCGGACCAGGCCACCCCCAAACGCGTGGCAACAAGGATTTCGGACGTGTCCTTGAAAGTGCGGGCACCGGGGAGAAGATTGGCCTTTGGAATGCGGACGTTGTTGAGCTTGATCCGGGCCTGGTGGATTGCGCGCAGCGAGGCCTTTCCGGTGATGGTTTCGGCCTCGTAACCCTCCCGGTCCTGTTCCACCAGGAAACCGCGGACATCGCCGTCGTCATCGCGTGCCCAGACCACCGTGACATCGCCTACGGAGCCGTTGCCGATCCACTTCTTCTCGCCATTGAGGACGTAGTCCTCCCCGTCGAGCGAGGCGGTGGTTTCCAGTGCCACCGAATCGGATCCGTGGTCCGGTTCCGTCAGGGCGAAGGCGCCGAGCTTTTCGCCTCGGGCAAGCGGACCGAGCCAGGTCCGGCGCTGGGTGTCGGAGCCAAAAAGGGCAATCGACCGCAGTACCAGGCCGCCCTGCACTGCGATGACAGTGCCCAGGGAACCGTCCCCGCGGGAGACCTCCATGTTGACCAGGCCGGCTGCCAGCGCGGACATGGGCTCCAGGCCCTGTACGTCAATGCCATCGGCCAGGAGGTTCATGGTGCCCATCCGCTTCGCCAGGTGGGCGGGGAACTCGGCCCGTTCCCAGTAGTCGTTCATCTGCGGCAGGGCCTCCGCGGTGAAATCCCGGGCACGCCTCCACGCTTCGCGGTCGGGTGCGGAAATGTTGGCGAACACGGAGTAGTAGTCCGTGTCCAGCGGTTCAGCGACGTCATAGTCGGGCATGGGCTTACATCCTTTTTTGGGGAGGAATTGAGAAATGGCGCGGACGTGGCGCCGCTTGTTTGAGGCGGGCCGCGCGTCCCGGGCTATCAGGCGAAGCCGGACCCGGGGTGGAAATCCCTACCCCACACACGCCGGGAGGCGCCGCTTTGGTCTAGCAGCGGGGTGAGGCCCCCCAGACGCTGGGGGAAGTTGGCGCCCAGCAGCATGCACAAATCCACTTCCGCCGGACCGGCCACCACCTGTTCGGCGAGCATCAGGCCCACCTCCTCGGCCAGGGCGTCAAGTATCCGTGCCCTGATGGCCTCCGCGTCCCGTGCCGGCACTGAACCTCCGGCATCGGCAGACGGCAGCAGGGCGGCCGCCTCGGGAAGCACCCTGCCGGACTTAGCCAGGTAGCCGCGCAGCCGGGCATCCGCAATGGCTGCCAGGCTGCTGCTGACATAAAACCGGTCAGGGTAGGCGGCGTGCATGGTCTCGCAGATGTGCAGCTGGACGGCGGGTCCGATGAAACCCAGCAGCGTCAGCGGAGTCATGGGTAGCCCGAGCGGGTCGAAGGCATGGTCCGCCAGTTCGATATCCGTCCCGTCATCAATGACCTGCAGCAGTTCGCAGAACAGCCGCGTCAGGATCCGGTTCACCACAAAGCCCGGCGTGTCCGTAACCAGGACCGCACGCTTGCCCAGAAGCCGGGCAAGCGAACAAGCGGTGGCGACGCTGACGTCGTCGTTGTTTTCAGTGCTGATGATTTCCACGAGCGGCAGCACAGCCACCGGATTGAAGAAATGCAGTCCCACCAGGCGTTCCGGATGGGCGAGGCCGTGGCCCATCGCCGCGACGGATAGGGACGACGTATTCGTCAGGAGCAGCGCATCAGTGCGCAGCAGTGGCTCGATCTCCGCGAAGACGGCGCGTTTGACGGCCAACTCCTCGAACACCGCCTCGATGACCACATCGCAGTCCCGGTACTCGCGCTTATCCACGGTGCCGCGGACAAGACTGCCCAGGTCGCGGGCCGCCATTTCGCTGAGTTGCCCCCGGCTCACCAGCTTCTCCAAGTGCCCGGCGATCCAGCCAAGCGCGCCATCCACCTTTGCCTGGGAAAGATCCGTGATCAGGACCGGAACGCCGAGCTGTTTGGCAAAAACAAGGGCAAGCTGGCTCGCCATGAGCCCGGCCCCGATTAGGCCAACGCTTCGGACGGGGCGCGGATCGGCGCTGGGTGCGCCCGCCGGCCGCTGCCGTTGGGTGTCCAGTAGGGCCGCGGCATACGCCTGCGCCGATTTTCCGGGCGACTTGCCGGCGTCGACGGCAGCGCCCGTGAGTGAGGCAGTTTCTACGACATTGTCAGGAACCATGTCACCGTTCTACAGTGAGACTGAGTGTCAAGTCAACTGATACTCAGGTTCACTAGGTGTTTGTGGCCTTGGTAAGGGCTAGGTCCGCAGCAGGAGGAAGCCAAGTTCAGCCATCCCCGGCGGCAAAGTAGGCCGCTTGGAGAATGCTAAAGGGCACGAACACCAGCTGGGTGAAAATCCAGATCAGGATCGACGGATGAGCAGAATGAATTTGGCGATTCCTGTGCCTCGACTGCTCCTATGGATCCTGCGAATACGTCTCAGGAGTAGGGTTGCCCTAGTCGACGAAGGGGTCAACATGAGCTACAAATATCGGACCGTCCGCGTTCGCGGTACCGGGCTGGTTGGAACAATCGCCCGGAAGCATGGAAGCGGACCTGACATCTACGAAACGTCCAAAGACCCGAACACGTCAGTGGTTCCGGTGTTCTTCGAGGCAACTGGCGAGGTCCGTTTTTTCGACAGGTCGATGCTTGAGGACGTCGTGGCGCCTGTCAGTTAGCAGCGAAAGGACAGCAACGGTCCCGGGCCCTCTCCCTGGACAACGTCGGGTGGCCGCCAACCGCATACCCTAATAACCGACGGAAGTCACCTCCGGCTGTTCCACCGGCCCGACGCTCACACCACACTCCTGGACTCTACGGACTCGAGGGACGCATTCCGCCGGGTAACCTGCATCACCTGTCGCGTCAACAGTGCCGTCTAGAAGCAGCACGGGGCAGGAACATCTTACGAATAACGCGCAGAGTTACCTGGATTGTTCGCCACCCTGACGGTCCGGGGTGCCTGGAAGGACAGGAGCTGGATCCAATCGGGCTGGTGGTCCTGCAGGTGTACGTCTGGCAGTGCAGTGGCGGTCTCCTGGACAACTATGGCGGCCTCCAGTTCGGCGAGCTTGGCGCCGAGGCAGCGGTGGATGCCTGATCCAAACACCAGGCCCGGGGACGCAGAGGACCCCCGCAGATCCGCCTGCGGAGCCGTCCCTGGAGCCGAGGACTGGCGTTCATGCCTGGCCGGTGAGGTGATGTGGTTGCCGCTCAGTTCGAGGAGGATTTCGGTGCCGGCAGGGATCAGAACTTCGCCGAGGTTCGTGCTGTGGGCTGCCACCCGGCGCCACGTGGGGACGGATGATTCGGTGGCCAGCACGTGTCTGACCATGGCCCTGGAACCGGCGTCGGTGGCCGCGTCCTTCCAGCCCACGGGCGCGGACCCTTCCAGGAGCCGGAACAGCGTGGTGCTGATCAGTTGGGTGGTTGTTTCCTGTCCGGCGATCAGCAGGAAGTAGCCCAGCGAGCAGATTTCAGTCGTCGACAGGCCGTGGTCGGCCAGGGATTTGAACAGGTTCTGTCCGGGGGCCGCCCTGGATTCCGCAACGAGCTGCCGAAGCCAGACGTAGAAATCGGCGGCGCTGTGGGCCAGTTCGAGTTGCCGGTCTTCATCCGGCCAGCCCCAGAACAGCTCCATGGAGTCCAGGCCCCACCGCTTGAGGTCAGCAAGGTCCCGGACAGGCAGTCCGAGGAGTTCGAGCATGACGACTGCTGGGGGAAAAGCCGCGACCGCCTGAACGAGTTCCGCCTGGCCGGAAGAGTCGAGTTGGTCCGCGGCGTTCCGTGCCGCTTCCTGGGCCAGTTCCCGGATCCGTGGTTCCATGGCGGCGACTGTGGCGGGGGTGAAATAGCCCGCCACGACCTTGCGGATCCCGGCGTGCGTGCCCGTGTCGTTGCTCGCCAGCACAGGCGGCAACGCAAAGCCCACGCGCTGCAGCACCCGCAGGGCCGGTCCTTCCAGGGGCGTGACCGCGACCAGCGCATTGCCGGGGCTGAAGTCGGCAGGACGGTGCAGCACCTCACGGACCGCGTCCGGGTCCCGCACCACGAGGTACGGGCAGCTGGCGCCGCCGGCCTGTCCTGGGCTCTCAGTCTGTCCCGGACCGGGCACCAGCGGCTCAACGGGGCGGGCGGTCATCATCGCCGGGTTCATGCGGGCAGGCCGTTCAGCCAGGCAGCTGCACCGGCGCGGAAATCCGCCGGGGACAGATCCGCCGCCTGCTCGGGAAGGGCGCCGAGCAAGGGCACCCCCAGCGATCCGAGCACGTGCCGGTTGCTGTGGTGCACAACGTCCGGGTTGCGTGGCCAGCTGCCGAGCACGACGCCGATGACCTGCAGGTCCCGCGCGTCCAGCGCTTCGAGGGTCAGGGCGGTGTGGTTCAGGGTACCGAGCCCCGGCCGGGCGACGAGGACAAATGCGGCCGCGAGGAGTGATCCAAGCTCCGCCAGGGTGCCGCCGTCGGAATCCAGCTCCACCAGCAGGCCGCCCGCGCCCTCAACCAGGACGTGGTCGTGGGACGCTGCGAGCTCGTGGACCTTCTTGGCGTGCGCAGCCAGCGTTGGGAGCGGCGTTCCGTCGAGGGCGGCAGCGGCGACGGGGGCCAGCGGCTCCTGCAGGACAACTCCGGTTTCTGCTGTCACGGCGCCGGCGAGCCGGACAATCTCGGCAGCGTCGGAATCGCCGTCGGCTGCGCCTGACTGGCACGGTTTGTACACTGCGACGCTGCGCCCCGTTCCGTGGAGGACGGCGGCGAGGGCCGCCGTCGTCATTGTCTTGCCGACACCGGTGTCCGTACCAGTGACCAGGATGATGCCGGGCAGGTTCATAGAAGTTCCTCCAAAATGCCACGCAGCACTGCGCAGCTGTCGTCGATGTCCGCGCGGGTAAGGGTGGCACGGGCGGTGAGCCGCAGCCGTGAAATCCCGTCCGGAACGGACGGCGGGCGGAAGCACCCGATCCGGACACCGGCGGTGCGAGCGGCCTCGGCAGCTGCCAGGGCTGATGCGGCGGACGGCATGGCGATGGACTGGACGGCCCCCGCCGTTTGCTCGACGGCGGACCGGTCGGCCGCTGTCTGCTCGACGGCGGCGCCACGGGCTGCAAGGGCCGGGGCGAGTCCGGCGGCCAGCGCTGCCGCGTTGCTTCGGACGGATTCCGCCCGCCACGGCTCGTCCCGGATGATCCGCACCGCCGCGAGGGCTGCGGCGGCGGATGCGGGCGCGAGCCCGGTGTCGAAGATGAAGCTCCGGGCCCGGTTGAGCAGGTGTTCCCGCAGCAGGGCAGATCCCAGGACGGCTCCGCCCTGGCTGCCCAGGGCCTTGGACAGCGTCGCGGTCACGACCACATTCGGATGCCCGGCAAGGAAGGTTCCGGCCACCGCGCCGCGGCCCTGGAACGTGCCGGTGCCGGTGACCCCGAGGCTGTGGGCCTCGTCGATGAGCAGCACGGCGTCGTGGTCCTCGGCCAGGGCCAGCAGGGCAGCGAGCGGGGCCTCGTCGCCCAGGACGCTGTAGAGGGATTCGACGGCGATCAGTGCCCGCGGCTCCTGCCGGTCGGCGAGCAGCCGGCCGGCGTCCTCCACGCTGTTGTGGGTGAACGATTCGGTGCGGGAGCGGCTGAGCCGGAAACCGTCGATCATCGAGGCGTGGCAGTGTTCGTCCGCGACGATCAGGGTCCCGGGGCCGCCGAGCGCCGTGATCACACCGATGTTGGCGAGGTAGCCGGAGGAGAACACCAGCGCCGCCTCCATCCCCGCCAGCGCGGCCAGTTCCTGCTCGAGGTCCAGATGCAGCCGGGTGGTTCCGGCCACCAGACGGGAGGACGTGGCGCCCGCACCCCACACCGAAGCGGCGGCCGCAGCGGCCTCGGCAACCCGAGGGTCCGCCGTGAGGCCCAGATAGTCGTTGCTGGCCAGGTCGATGAACCGTTCGTCCGCGGCACGGGGGAGCGGGCGGCGGACCAGGCCCCGACGGTCCCGGACCGCGGCCTGCCGCTCGAGCCACTGTGTCATCGAGTTACTCATGCCTCGCCTCGGGACCGTGCGGGGACGCGCTCATGTACGACGCGCCCGTGCACTTCGGCGACGGCCGCCGTCATGCCCGCGGTGATCTGCTCAACATCCGCCGCGGTGCTGATGTACGGGGGCATGGTGTAGACGAGGTTCCGGAACGGCCGGACCCAGACCCCGTGCCGGATGGCCGCGGTGGTGACCGCGGTGACGTCGACGGCGTTGTGCAGCTCGATGACTCCGACGGCGCCGATGGTGCGGACGTCCTGCACGGCCTCAAGTTCCAGGGCGGGGGCGAGCCCTGATTCGAGGCCGGCGCCGATCCGGGCGACGTCGGGCCGCCAGCCGCCGTCGCCGATGATGCCGAGGCTGGCGTTGGCAACCGCACATGCCAGCGGGTTGCCCATAAACGTGGGGCCGTGCAGCAGCGCACCGGCCCGGCCGTCGGAGACCGTCGCGGCCACGTCTGCCGTGCAGAGCATGGCGGCGAGAGTCAGGTACCCGCCGGTCAGGGCCTTGCCCACGCACATGATGTCCGGTACGACGCCGGCATGATCGGCCGCGAACAGCTCACCTGTGCGCCCGAATCCGGTGGCGATCTCATCGAAGATGAGCAGCAGGCCATGCCGGTCCGCCACCTCCCGCAGTACTGTCAGGCATTCGGCCGGGTAGGCGTGCATCCCGCCGGCACCCTGCAGGACCGGTTCGACGATGACCGCGGCCAGCTCCCCGGAATGCGCAGCCGCGATGCCCCCGAGTTCGGACGCCCACGCACGCACGGTTTCCGGGGTCGCGGAGGCGGCCGCCGGGGGACGCGGCGCAAACACGTTGCCCGCCAGCAGGCCCGGGAACGCGGAGTGCATCCCGTCCACAGGATCACAGACCCCCATCGCCGCGAACGTGTCGCCGTGGTACCCGCCGCGGAGGCTCAGGAACCGCTGCCTCCGGGGGTGCCCGGACGCGGTCTGGAACTGCACCGCCAGCTTCAGCGCAACCTCCACGGCCACCGAACCCGAATCCGCAAGGAACACCCGCTCCAAACCCGGCCTCCCTGGCACGGAAGGGGCCATGTCCACCAGCCGCTCGGCCAGTTCCACCGCCGGGGCGTGCGTGAGTCCGCCGAACATCACATGGCTGAACCTCTCCAGCTGCCTCCGCGCAGCGGCGTCCAGCACCGGGTTGCGGTAGCCGTGGATCACCGACCACCACGAGGACATCGCATCAACCACCTCATGGCGGGTGCCGTCCTCGGCCCTAAGCCGCAGCCGCACGCCGTCGGCCGCCTCGACCTCCCACAGCGGAAGGTCCGGGGACGCCGGCGCGTAAGGGTGCCACAACCGTGCGCGGTCCCGCTGGATCAGGCCCGGCTGCGCCGAAGCTGTCGTCATGGTGCAAGCACCCCGTGGCGGGAGCATTCCGCGGTCCAGCCCAACGGAGTCACCTGGACTTTCATGCGGCGCCGGCAGGCGGCGCAGTACCGCGGCGGCTCCATCGCGAGATGCTCGCCGCAACGGCGGTGAACGCCCGACGCCGGGCTGGCGCCGCCGTCGGACGGTTCACCACAGTGCCCGCAGAACTCAACCGTGGTTGCGGTTGCTGGATCGCCGGTGGTTAACCTCGTCGAAACCCCGTTCATAGTGTCTTCTGGAGTTCCTTGATGGGCATGTTCAGCTCGACGAGCAGGTTCAGGTCGGCGTCTGCCGGGCGGCCCAAAGTGGTCAAGTAGTTGCCGACGATGACGGCGTTGATGCCGCCCATGAGTCCTGCCTTGGTTCCGAGGTCGCCGAGGGTCAGCTCCCGTCCGCCGGCGTAGCGCAGCACGGTCCGGGGCATCGCCAGCCGGAACGCGGCGATCGCGCGGAGGGCGTCCTTGCCGTCCATGATGCCCTGGTTTTCCAGCGGGGTTCCAGGGCGGGGGTTGAGGAAGTTCAGCGGGACTTCGTGGGGTTCCAGGGCCGCGAGCTGGGCGGCGAGTTCCGCGCGCTGTTCAAGACTTTCGCCCATGCCGATCAAGGCGCCGCAGCACAGCTCCATGCCGGCGTCTTTAACCATGTTGCAGGTGTCGAGGCGCTCCTCGTAGCTGTGGGTAGTGACGACCTCGGGGAAGTAGCTGCGAGCGGTTTCGAGGTTGTGGTTGTAGCGGTGCACGCCCCAGCTGGCGAGCTGGTCCACCTGGCGCTGGGTGAGCATGCCCAGGGAGCAGGCGATGTTGATGTCCACGGCTTCGTTGATCCGGTCGATCGCGAACTTGATCTGGTTCATGAGCTTGATGTCGGGGCCGCGGACGGCGGCGACGATGCAGAACTCGGTGGCTCCCGTCGCGGCGGTTTCCTTCGCGGCTTTGACGAGTTCGGGGATGTCGAGCCAGACGCCGCGGACGGGGGAGTCGAACAGGCCGGACTGGCTGCAGAAGTGGCAGTCCTCGGGGCAGCCGCCGGTCTTGATGGAGATGATGCCCTCGACTTCGACGTCCTCGCCGCAGTGCTTGAGCCGGACCTCGTGGGCCAGCTGCAGGGTCGCGGGCAGATCCTGGTCCGGCAGCCTGAGGATTTCCACCAGTTGGCTTTCGGAGAGGCCGATGCCCTGCTCCAGAACCTGCTTCCGGGCGGTCTCGAGGATGGGGCCGGGGTTGGCCTGGAGCTCTGGCTGCATCGTCATCGATAGTCCTTTGGGGGTGTATAGCTGCGGATAATGCCTCGGAAGAAACGCTAGTTCCCAGTTACAAGCGAGATTTTGTTGGGTTTCGACAAAGTGGTGAAGCTGAAGTTAGAAGGACCAATGCCCAAGAGAGGGGACGCTGGACGGAATGTCTTTGACTACCTGCAGCCGGGCAATGTGGTGATGGTGGCAGATCGGTCCGGGCTGGGCCGTAGCAGGACGTGCACTCTGATTAGTCGCGATAGGGAAATTGGAGCCGGGTAGTGCGCGAGAGCGATTGATGTTTACCAATCGGATGTTAGGTTGAGCGTCATGACTGATCCCAACACGCCACCTGCCCGTGGCGGAGCGTCCGTTCTCAGAACCAATTCGCCGATCGGACGGCAGTCCTTCGACCGCTTGATCAACGATCTCGCAACTAATCGACCACGAACGGTCTTGGATCATGGGTGCGGATGGGGTGGAATGCTCATGGACATTCTTGAGGCGATGCCGAATACCAGCGGCACGGGCATTGACATTAATGAGTCCTACATTGAGCAGGCACGCATGGCAGCCGAGCAACGGGGGCTTGCTGACCGGGCCCTATTCCAGGCGGAATCGTCTGCCGACTGCGCGGAGAGCGCTGACCTCGTGCTCAACGTAGGTTCGTACCAAGCTTTTGGGACGATCAGCGAAGCCCTGTCCCGTCTTCGCAACTCGACCGCCCCTTCCGGACGTCTAGTTTTTGGTGCCGAGATCTGGTCTGTTGTCCCAACGGATAATCAGTTGGCTCACATGTGGCCAGGGACAACAGTGGATGATGCTTTACTCCTTCCCGACCTTGTCGACAAGGTCACCAGCGCTGGGTGGCGCGTTCTGGATCTGCGGACCTCAACCAGTCAAGAATGGGAAGAATTCGAGTGCGGCCATCTCCGAAATCGGGAGCAGTGGCTTGTGACTCACCCCGAGCACGAGGCGGCGACAGAAATTCGGGACGAGTTGGATAAGGCAAGAATGATGTGGTTGCGAGGCCACCGGGACGTTATGGGCTTCGTCACCTTCGTTCTTGCCAAGGACGGGTGATCAGACGCCGAAAGACCCCTGTAATGCCGAGGTCAATCTTTGTTGTCGACGATTCCCTGGTTTAGCTGACTGCTTGTTTGGCGATGGCATCAGAGGCCACGCCCGGTGGTGACCCATGCTTGGCAGGGATGTTTAGGGCAGACTGGTGGCGTGAGCGGAATCCGGTGGGTGCTGCATGTCGATCTCGACCAGTTCATCGCGGCGGTCGAAGTGCTCCGGCGGCCGGAGCTTGCGGGGAAGCCGATCATTGTCGGCGGTCGGGGGGACCCCACGGAACGAGCGGTGGTGTCGACCGCATCCTACGAGGCCAGGGCGTTCGGTGTGGGTTCCGGAATGCCCTTACGCATTGCGGCCCGGAAAGTGCCCGACGCTGTGATCCTGCCCGTCGATCAGGAGGCTTACCTCGCGGCGTCTGAAACGGTGATGGCCACCCTGCGAGCGCAGCCCGGCGCCACCGTGCAGGTGCTGGGTTGGGATGAAGCCTTTATGGGCACTGAGACAGAGAATCCGGAAGCCTACGCCCGGCAGGTGCAGGCCGCTGTCCTGGAGCGAACGCGGCTGCATTGCAGCGTGGGCATCGGTGACACGTTGGTCCGAGCCAAGGTCGCCACCGGTTTCGGCAAGCCGGCCGGCGTCTTCCGTCTCACTGCCGGGAACTGGCTCGACGTTATGGGCAGTCGGCCCACCAAGGACTTGTGGGGTGTCGGAACCAAGGTGTCGGGCCGGCTGGCCAAGCTCGGCATCAATACAGTGGCCGAGCTCGCCGCGTCCGACCCCCAGAACCTGGTTCCGGAGTTTGGCCCCAGGATGGGTCCTTGGTACGCGGAGCTCGGACGCGGGGACGGCGCCAGCGTTGTGGACGATACTCCGTGGGTTGCCCGCGGGCACAGCCGGGAGACCACCTTCCAGCGGGACCTCACCGAGCCCGCCCAGGTGTACGACGCCGTGAGGGAGCTGACAGCGCGCGTCCTTGAGGATGTTGTGGCTGAAGGACGCCCCGTGGTTGGGCTGACTCTGAAGGTTCGGTACGCGCCGTTCGAGACCAAGAACCACGGGCGGAAGATTCCCGAGACATTCGACCGGGAGGAAATCCTCGCGAGGGCTTTGGACCTCGCAGCAGGAATCGAAGCGGGCCGTCCGATCCGACTCCTCGGCCTGCGGGCCGAAATGGCCATGCCGGACGATGCCCGAAAGGGACATACGCCTACACGAGGCGGTTGGTGAGTGAGGTGAAGTGTTCCGTCTGGGTTTTGTTGGCCGCCGTCCTGTGGTTGTGCGGGTGCACCAGTCCAAGCGGTCCGGTCACGGGGCATTCCGGGGAAGTTGCCGGGGTGGTCCTGACCGCCCCCGTCTGTCCCGTCGAACGTGTTGGCCAGGAGTGTCCACCGCGCCCAGTATCAGGGGCCGCGGTTGTGGCCTTGGACGGGGACGCCGTCCGGGGCTCAACACAAACCGATAGCACCGGTGCCTTCCATCTGACGCTGCCTGACGGTCGTTATGTGATCAAGGCGACCAACGCCGGCGGTTACGCTTCGACGGCTACCGAGCTTGTGGTCATCTCGGACAGGCCCGTTCACATCACGCTGGTTGTTGACAGCGGGATTCGCTAGGCCTGATCCGGCAGGGCCGGCAGCTGTCGGCACCGAAGCAAGCTATTCCGGCGGCATACGATGGGGAAACCCGCACCGTAAGGAGAACGATGACCGAGCCGGATCAAGGACGCGGCTGGTTGGCCCGCAGAGTGCTGCCCGGCGGCGAAGAGCCGGACCCGCGGTTCACTCTGGCCAACGAGCGGACCTTCCTGGCTTGGGTCCGCACGGCCCTGGCCTTCCTCGCCGGCGGGCTGGCGCTGGAAGCCTTCGCGATTGAGGCCTTCCCCGAACCCTTGCGCAAAGCACTGGCAATGTTCCTGGTGGCTACCGGGATGCTGATCAGTGCCGGCGCCGCAGTGCGGTGGGTCTCCATCGAGTCGAGCATGCGGCACGGAAAACCACTTCCCCTGCCGATTATTGTTCCCCTCCTCGGCCTGGGCGGCGCAGTCACTGCAGCCGTCGTGATCATCCTGATCGCGCTGAACTGATGCCAGGAGCTCCGGCTGCTCCCACGCACCAAGACCCCGGGCTCCAACCCGAGCGCACGGTGCTTTCCTGGGGCCGGACCAGCACGGCTCTTTTTGCCGCCGCGCTGGTTTTCCTGCGCTGGCTGCCTCATTACGGTTTCTGGATTCTGATTCTCATCGGGGTGGCGGGCACTATCGCGGTCAGCATTTACGCCACACAGCGCGGCCGCTATTCCGCGCGCGTGAGGGGCATCGCGGCGGAACGGTTTCACTCAGATGTGGCTGCCGTCTTCTGGACCAGCGGCTCCGTTGTGCTGATGGGGATCCTGGGCCTGATCATCCTGCTCACGGGCTAGCGTCCAGAGTCAGGATCCTCATCCCGGGGACTCAGCCGACAACTCTGGTGAGATCCGCGCCGTGGCGGCTGCCGCCGTCGTTCGCCATTTCCACTGTGGCATTGACGCCGCGGACGGCGGCACGGCAAGGCCTACGTGGCGGAGGCCTATACCGGCTGGCCTGGCGCACGCTGAGCCGCGAGTCCCGCCTCGTCCGGTCTCCCAGGGGCTTTCCTTCTGCCGGGCCGACGTCTCCGATGGTTTGCGTTGATGCTGGCGGAGTGCGAGCAGCGGAAACAGGAGCACCGATAGCATTCCGCGAATGCACCCAGCAGCATTTCGAGTCCCAGGACCATGCTGAGCACAACGAGCACAGTGAGGATGAAGATGATGGACCGGACGGCGAACTGGCCGCTGGTGTGGAGGGTCCTGGTGACCTGGGAGTGGAGCAGTGAGCGCCGTGCGCGACCCGAGATAGATCGCCAGGCCGGTCAGGAGGACAAACCCGAGAAGTACCGCTGTTGCCGGGCCCAGCTGCCGGCCGCTAAAGAACAGCGAGATCGCAACGAGGGGACCGAACTCCCCACCCGCACCGAATAGGCCAGCGCCAATGCCTGCCGCCAGGGAATTGACCCAGCCAGCAGACGCACGGTTGGCGGGCCGGCCGCGGATGCGGGCGAAATCTATCTCGTTACCGGCAACGAAGAAGAGCATGGCCAGCCCGAAATCGGCGAGCGTATCCGTGAACTGGGCGGGTGGATCCACGCCAACAGGCTGGGGCCGAGCCTGATTCCGAGGACAATTTCAAGGCGATCAGAACCATTGACGTCGACAAGCCATCCATCGGAGGTACCTCCGGTAGCTCGGCTGCTTCGAAGGAAAAGTAATCCAAAGCTACCGCCACTGTTGGGGATGGCGCCATAACAGCCACCTCCCGCTGGGACACGATCAGGAAGTCGTACTGACGATCGCGGTGGGCGAAAGCGTTAGCCCGCGGGTCCACCCGGCTCGTCCCGCCATGGCATGTTGCGCGGCCGGTGGGATCATCGGTCAGCGGAGGCGATCAGGGACCTGCGAGCGAGATGGCGCGACCCTGACCAGCTGAGGACGAGGTTCGGCGGGACGTCAGGTTTCCCTGTTCCGCCGGGAGAACTGGCGGTGGAGTTTGTTCCTGGCGCCGTGTTCGACAAGGGTCGGGATGTAGGTCCGGATCCGGCCGGCATCCAGTGTTTCGTACTCCTCTGTGACGACCCGGACAACCAGCGGCCGGGGTGCGTCGGGATAGCGTGCGGCGAGCAGGTCGCTGACTTTGGCGATGGTGTCGTGCTTCTCCGTATCTTCCATCCAACTAGTTTGATACCGGAGACGTGTGGCGTCTATCACATTTTGCTGGGATGGGGGGAGCGCTGAAGACCCGCTCGGCGCGCGCACGTCCGGTTTCCGTTGCGGTGTCAGGATCCCGGGCGCCCGGGCCACTCCTTGCCGGCCCACGGGTCGTAGTTGGCGATGAGCCCCTCCTGTGGCGGACGCTCCGAGTCGGGGACGTGCTGCAGGTTCACCCGCACCCGGTACCAGAGCGAGCTTGATCCGCGCATTCCGTCGACGAGCACGTCGGCGGGGTGCAGGGCCGGGACGAGGTCCACGTGCCGGGACTTCCACTCATCGAGTGCCGCGAGGGCCTCGGGCTTGGTCCTGGTGCGGGCAACCTCGATGAGCGGCATCAGCGACTGCCGGCGGCCGGAGCCGTCGCCGCTGCGCGGCGGCTTCTCGGCGGGGCCGAGCTCGGCCGCCAGTGCCAGAAGTCCATCGAGTGTGCCCACCGCGTCATCGATGCCGGCGTGCGGGTCGCCCAGATCGGCGAAGCGCCCGGGCACTGTGAGCACCGTGAATTGTTCCGGCCGGATGGAGCGGACCTCGTCCCAGGTGAGCGGCGTCGAGACCCGGGCGTCGGGCAGGGGCCGGATCGAGTACGCCGATGCCACGGTGCGGTCCTTCGCGTTCTGGTTGAAGTCGACGAACACACTTTCGCCGCGCTCCTCCTTCCACCACCGCGCGGTGGCGAGGCCGGGAGCGCGGTTTTCGACCTCGCGGGCGAGGGTCTCGGCGGCGAGCCGCACCTCGCGGAACGACCACTGCGGCGCGATGCGCACCAGGATGTGCAGTCCGCGCGATCCGCTCGTCTTCGGCCACCCCACCAGCCCCACGTCGTCCAGCACCTCCCGCGCGACATATGCGACATCAACGATCTGGGACCAGGCGACGCCCGGCATCGGATCGAGGTCCACCCGGAGCTCGTCCGGGTGTTCGAGGTCCTCAGCGCGCACGGGATGCGGGTTGAGGTCCAGGCAGCCAAGATTCACCACCCACGCCAGGCCCGCGGCATCCCGGATGACGGCCTCCTCGGCTGATGTCCCCGACGCGTAGTGCAGCGTTGCTGTGTCGATGAAGTCGGGGTGGTTTTCGGGCACCCGCTTTTGGAAGAACGGTTCAGCGTCGATGCCCTTCGGGAAGCGCTTGAGCACCATGGGCCGGCCGCCGGCGCCGCGCAGCGCACCATCCGCGACGGCGAGGTAGTAGCGGACCAGGTCGAGCTTCGTCAGCCCGGGCTCGGGGAAAACCACTTTGTCCGGACTTGAGATGCGTACCTCGGCGCCAGCAATGTCGAGGATTTCGGCCGGGGTCTTCGACGGGCTCATGGCGCCACGCTAGCAACGATCGGATGTCCCAGCCAGACCCGGTGCGGAATGGCTGCATCAGGAGGAACCCGCCAAAGCGGGAGCCTCGTCCTTTAAGTGCGCGCAGTTCAAAGCAGCAGGACCACGCCGACTGCCACCAGCCAAAGTGACCACACCACGTAGATCACCGGCGTCAGCGTCGCGGCCAGCTTCCAGCCATGCGGTTCGAACGATCCCACAAATTCCAGCGAGCACAGTGCCAGCACGGCACCGACCACGATCCCCACCATCCCGAGCCAGGCCGGAACGGCGGTGCTCTGGATCATGGCCACGCCGGCCAGCACGCTCCACGCGCCGCTGAACAGGTAGCCCAGATGCTCGCCCACAGCCACGCCCAGATAGCGGTTTAAGGACTGGAACACAACGTCCACTGCTTCCTGACGGGCTGCGGAGGCATCGGAGGCGGTCGCCGTACGGGCGAGATAGGGCACCAGGAACGGCCAGCGGATGAGTCCGAGGAACTGTACGACGGCGGCCAGCACGCCCGCCGCCGATCCCAGTGCCAGCAGGGTTGAGTCCGCTCCGGGCAGCGCGCCGGACAGCAGGACCGCCGCCGGCGCCAGCAGCACCGCCGTCATCGCGAACGACCACCACAGCAGCACGAGGCTTGACCCGCCGTCGCGGAAACGCTGCAGGATTTCCTGGGTGGGCTTGCGGAGGATGTCCGGATAATCGAACTTCGCGGCCAGGGCAGCGAACGCGGCATTGAATGCCAGCGGCAGGACGATCAGCAGCACGCCTGCCGCGACGGCGGTGTTCACGGCTGCGCCCCGGCAGCGTTTCCGGCGCTGGCTGAATGTCCGTCAGTTAAACGCCCGACGGCGGCCCTCACCGCCGGGGGAGCGAACAGTCCGGTTCTGGCGCCGAGAACGCGGCGGAGGACAAGGCCCGTAATGACAGTGACCACAAGCCCGCCGCTGGAGCCGAACGCGACGTAGCCGCGGTCGGCGTCGACGATTACATTGGCGGTGACCGTCCAGCCGAGGGCCCATGAGGCACCCACTGTGACCGTCCACAGCGCGGTGACCTGCCAGCCGCGGCGAAGTGCCGGGCCCTGGCCCAATCCCACGGCAGCCCCGGCAATGATGCCGGTCGCGGCCAGGGCGCCTACCGACGTCGCCGAACCCGTAACTGTGGCAGCGAGGGCGCTCCCGGCGCCCATCCCAAGAGTGCTGGCGGCTATCCAATGCCAGCTGACCGCCGGCCGCAGGGTGAGCCACTGGGCGGCGCCGATCAGGGTGCCGGCGATGGCTCCCGCCACAGCGGCCCTCAGCGGGCTATTGGCCGGGCCGACCAGCTGGAAGGCCAGCCAGCCGCCCAGCGGGAAGCCAAGGAAGGAAGGTGTCCAGCGAAGGAATGACATGGGAATCTCCTAGATGAGTAATTCCTATTGCCTAGGACGGTGGGGACGCTTTTAAAGTAGGGCGGAGAGTGTTAAACCCGGTATGTGAACCCCGAACTAAACACTCTCCTGACCACACTCTATGTCCTTCTTACCGATCGTGTCCTGCCTGATCTTGGCGTGTCACGGGACCGGCGGCCCGGGCGCAAGCCCGGGCTGTCCGATGCCGAGCTGCTCTGTCTGGCGGTGGCGCAGCAACTGCTCGGATACTCCTCCGAGACCAGGTGGATCCGGTACGCGCGGACGCACCTGACCGGCATGTTTCCTGCCATCCCGCAGCAGTCCGGCTACAACAAGCGCCTTCGGGCCGCCGGTACACTGATCTCCGCGACCATCACTGCCCTGGCCAAGGACACCCCGTCCTGGCATGACGTGCTCAGGCTTGTCGATTCCACCCCGCTGCCCTGCGGGACGTCACGGGAAACCGTCAAACGGTCCGATCTGGCCGGGCATGCCGGCTACGGCTACTGTGCTTCCCACTCCAGGTTCTTCTGGGGCTTCCGCCTGTACCTGATCAGCACCCCTGAAGGGATGCCGGTCATCTGGGGCCTGGCGAACCCGAAAATCGGGGAACGTGAAGCCACCCAGGCCCTGCTGGAAAAGGACCACCATCTGGTCCACGCAGGCCAGGTCATCCTGGGCGATAAAGGCTTCGCCGGCAAAGACTTCGAACGGTTCATCACCGACGACCTCGGCGCCCACCTCATCCGCCCCGACCGCAAGGACGAGAAGCCACGCTTCGGCAAACTCGGCGGCATCCGGCAATGGATCGAGTCAGTCTTCGATACCCTCAAAGGCCAACTCACCCTCGAAGACCACGGCGGGCGCACCCTTGAAGGCGTCAAAGCCCGCGTCGCTGCACGGCTCCTTGCCCTCGCCGCCGGAATCTGGCACAACTGGCTCACCGGCGCGCCTCGCAAGCGCTCCCTGATCGCCTACGACCACTAAATCCAATAGGACTTAATCATCTAGGAGGGCGGAAGCCCGTGGACGGATAACCTGTGGGTATGAAGAACCTG
>NZ_JAKFFD010000228.1:0-3348 GCF_036675385.1 Pseudarthrobacter sp.
GGTACTCCGGATGACTGGCACCACCACTTCGTGGACTTCCAGCGGGACCAGTCAGTGGCTGACGTGCTGCGGTCCACCGGTGCCGGCATGCGGTCTGTGGAGCACATCAAGCGGTACACCTCCATCAGCACCGCCAACGACCAGGGCAAGACCTCCGGCGTCAACGCGATCGGCGTCATCGCCGCCGCGCTCCGGAGCGCCGGCGAAGCGTCCCGCGGCATCGGCGACATCGGCACCACTACGTACCGCGCACCGTTCACTCCGGTGGCATTCGCAGCACTGGCCGGACGCCAGCGCGGCGAGCTGTTCGACCCCGCCCGCGTCACGTCGATCAACCCGTGGCACGTGGCCCAGGGCGCCCTGTTCGAGGACGTGGGGCAGTGGAAGCGCCCCTGGTACTACCCGCAGGGCAGCGAGGACATGGACGAGGCCGTGCTGCGCGAATGCGCTGCAGTCCGCGACTCGGTCGGGTTCATGGACGCCACCACCCTCGGCAAGATCGAAATCCGCGGCAAGGATGCCGGTGAGTTCCTCAACCGGATCTACACCAACGCGTTCAAGAAGCTCGCCCCGGGTTCGGCCCGCTACGGCGTGATGTGCATGGCGGACGGCATGATCTTCGACGACGGCGTGACCCTGCGCCTGGATGAGGACCGGTTCTTCATGACCACCACCACCGGCGGCGCCGCGAAGGTGCTGGACTGGCTGGAGGAATGGCTGCAGACCGAATGGCCCGAGCTCGACGTGCACTGCACGTCGGTGACCGAACAGTGGAGCACCATTGCCGTCGTCGGGCCTAAATCCCGGGCCGTGATTGCCAAACTGGCGCCGGACCTCGCCGCGGACGGCGGGCTGGAGGCGGAAGCCTTCCCGTTCATGACGTTCCGAGAAACCACCCTCGCCTCCGGCGTGCAGGCGCGGGTCTGCCGGATCTCCTTCTCCGGCGAACTGGCCTACGAGATCAACGTGCCGTCCTGGTACGGGCTGAACACCTGGGAAGCCGTGGCCGCGGCAGGCGCCGAATTCAACATCACCCCCTACGGCACCGAAACCATGCACGTGCTCCGCGCCGAAAAGGGCTACCCGATCGTCGGGCAGGACACCGACGGCACCGTCACCCCGCAGGATGCGGGCATGGAATGGGTGGTGTCCAAGGCCAAGGACTTCATCGGCAAGCGCTCCTACGCCCGGGCCGATGCCCGGCGCGAGGACCGCAAGCACCTGGTCAGCGTCCTGCCCGTGGACGGCACCATCCGGCTGCCGGAAGGCACCCAGCTCGTGGAAAAGGGCATCAGCACCAGCCCCGCCTACGGCCCGGTCCCCATGGAGGGCTTCGTCACCTCGAGCTACCACAGCGCCGCCCTGGGCCGCTCGTTTGGGCTGGCACTGATCAAGAATGGCCGCAACCGCATCGGCGAGACCCTGGTGGCCGCAGCCGGCGACCAGCTGGTTGATGTTGTTGTCGCAGAAACCGTACTTTTTGACCCCGAAGGGACCCGCAAAGATGGTTAATTCAGCAGCACTCGAAGGCATCAACGGACTCCGGGACATCCGCCGGAGCCCCGCCTCCCACCTGGCCCCGGCACTGGTGGCAGGCTCCGTCCAGGGCAAGGTTGTCCTGGCCGAGGGCCCCTTCCAGACCATGGCCGGAATCCGCGTGGACCCCCGCTCCGGGGAAGGGGCACGGATCGCTTCTGTTGCCGGCGGCTTGCCGGCACGCTGCGGCGACGTGGGCGGCGCTGACGGCGTCAGCGTCCTCTGGCTGGGACCGGCGGAGTTCCTGGTGGTTGCACCCGAAGAGGCCCACGACTCCCTGGGCGGCAACCTCATCGGGTCCCTCACGGAAGCGCTGGGTGACGCCCCCGGCCAGGTGGTGGACCTGTCCGCCAACCGCACCACCTTTGAACTGTCCGGCCCCCGCGCCCGGGCCGTCCTGGAAAAAGGCTGCGCCCTTGACCTGCACCCGCGCAGCTTCACCCCGGGAACCGCCCTGAACACCGAGGTGGGCAACATCCCGGTGGTCCTGCAGAAGACCGGGGAGGAAAGCTTCCGGCTTTTCCCCCGCGCCTCCTTCGCGGACTTCCTGGGCCGGTGGCTCCTCGATGCAATGCGCGAGTATGCCTCGCCAGAGGTCCCCTAAATGGCACTCAGCGTCTTGGACCTCTTCTCCGTTGGTATCGGGCCCTCGTCGTCGCACACGGTGGGCCCGATGCGGGCGGCGAAGCTCTTCGCCGACGGACTCAAGGGCGACGGCCACCTGAGCGCCACCAGGCGCGTCCAGGCTGAGCTGTTCGGTTCGCTCGGTGCCACCGGGCGGGGCCACGGCTCGGACAAGGCCGTGGTCCTGGGCTTCAAAGGACTGGACCCGGAAACCGTGGACACCGCCACGGCGGACGACCAGGTGGCTGCCGCGGCCCTCGACGCCGAACTCCTTGTCGGTGGCCACCACCGCGTGGACTTCAACTGGGACGAGGATGTGGTGCTGCACCGGCGCAAGTCCCTCCCGACCCACCCCAACGGCATGACCTTCCGCGCCCTGGACCATGCCGGGGCGGTGCTGAGCGAACGGAGTTTCTACTCGATCGGCGGCGGCTTTGTAGTGGACGGCGATGCCGGCGCCGAAGACAGGGTGGTGGCGGACTCCACCGTCCTCCCTTACCCCTTCACCACCGCCGACGAACTCCTGGCGATCTGCAAGCGCGAGGGCATGTCCATCTCCGACGTTATGCTGGCCAACGAACTCACATGGCGCAGCGAAGCGGAACTCCGGGAAAAACTGCTGGCACTCTGGGCAGTCATGCGCGAATGCGTGGACAACGGCTGCGTCGCGGAAGGGATTCTTCCAGGCGGCCTTAACGTCAGGCGCCGGGCGCCGTCGTTATTCCAGACCCTGACGGCGGACACCGGAGTGACTGACCCGCTCCGGGCGATGGAGTGGGTGAACCTGTTCGCTCTGGCCGTCAACGAGGAAAATGCCGCTGGCGGCCGGATCGTCACCGCACCTACGAACGGCGCGGCCGGCATCGTCCCCGCGGTGCTGCACTACTACGTGAAGTTCGTACCCGGCGCCAACGACGACGGTGTGGTCCGCTTCCTGCTGGCTGCGGCCGCCGTCGGAATTCTGTTCAAGATCAACGCCTCCATCTCCGGTGCGGAGGTTGGGTGCCAGGGCGAAGTGGGCTCGGCCTGCTCCATGGCGGCCGCGGGCCTGTGCGAGGTCCTCGGCGGAACGCCCGAGCAGGTGGAGAACGCCGCCGAAGTGGGGATCGAACACAACCTCGGCCTGACCTGCGACCCCGTGGGCGGCCTGGTGCAGATTCCCTGCATCGAACGCAACGCCATCGCCAG
>NZ_JAKFFD010000079.1:0-3322 GCF_036675385.1 Pseudarthrobacter sp.
TCGAGGAGATCCTGGCCGTAGACGGCGTGGACGCCATCTTCCTCGGACCCTCCGACCTCGCCGCTTCCATGGGCGTGCTGGGACAGCAGGAACACCCCAAGGTGCGCGCCGCCGTCGAACACTGCCTTACCGCCGCAAAAGCGGCCGGGAAACCAGCGGGCGTCAACGCCTTCAACCCGGCCACAGCCCGCAGCTACCTGGCCGCCGGCGCCGCCTTTGTCCTCGTAGGCGCCGACGTCGCCATCCTCGCCCGCGGCTCCGAGTCGCTCGCCGCCGCGTTCACTAAGCCCTGCGACGGCGAAACCCCCGCCAGCTACTGACGCGGGAACTCCACGGATTGGCTCAGGTGGGACCGCGACCCAGCGGACCGCTGAGGACGGTGGGGATGTACTCGAGCAGCTGGAGCCGGCCGTCGAAAGTCCTGCTGTTCACCATCTCGAGCGAGATGTCCGGATAGCCGTCGTAGATCCGTTCCCTGCCGGTGCTGCCCGTGATCACCGGGAAGATGACCAACCGGAACCTGTCCACGAGGCCGGCGGTCAGCAGCGACCGGCAGAGACTGATGCTGCCCAGGGTGCTCAGGGTTCCGGTCCTGGTCCGTTTCAGCTCCGCCACGGCCTGGACCGCGTCCCCGGTGACCAGCTCCGCGTTCGGCCATGTCAGGGGCTCCTGCAGGGTGGAGGAGAAGACGACCTTGGGCACGGCGGCAAGGCCGGTCAGGCTGGCCCCCTCCTCCTCGGAGAAGCTGGAGGCGTCGGCCGCGGCTTCCTCCGACATGCTGGACATCAGCCGGTAGGTGTTCGCCCCAAGGAGGAACGTGTAGTCCTTCTCCCCCTCCTGCCCGAGCCAAGCCAGGTATTCCGGCCCCTCCAGACCCCACCAGCCTGGCCACCCCTCCGCCGAGGCATACCCGTCCAGCGAGATGATCAGGTCGACCATCAGGTCCGCTGATGACGCCTCTGCAGATGTCTCGCCCATGGCAGTTTCCTCGCTTGATCGACGTCGGCACCGCGTTGTCCAGGTGTGGCATCGGCGCCCGTGCCGGCAATGCTAGCCCTGCCGCGCTCAGACGTTCAAGGGGGCCGCGTTGGCTCAACGGTTCGGGACCAGCTTGGGCGCAGCATGTCGCGTCCCCAAGCGACCGACGTCGCGTTCCCCACCCACCGCCAACACCCCGTTCCATCAACGCGCGGGACCTGACGGGGCTTGCCCGGCTCATGGCCAACGACCATTCCTTTATCGACACCGGCGGCAACGCCTTCATCGGCAAGACGGTCTGCATCGAAGCCTGGCGCAGCTTCTTCGACTCCTTTCCCGGCTACAGGAACATCTTCGAAGCCGTCTTGGCGCGAGAGGACAGGGTCACCATCGTCGGCCGCACGGTGTGTCCAGGATTCTCCGCTCTCGAGGGACCTGCGCTGTGGACGGCTGTCGCCGCGCACAAGGGACTAACCGAATGGCGGGTCTACGAGGATAAGCCGGAAGAAAGACGTCGCCTTGGCATCGACGATGAGTGGTTCGTCCAGGCTCACCCGCCGTTCAATGGCGAAGCTCCGGTCAATAGCAACTGACCGGAGCTTCGACACGTTTAGGCAGCTATGGCGTCACGTAGCTGCCGAAGAGCATACGTGCGCTGAACCCGTCCATTCCTTCGTAGTCCGCGATGATGTGCCGTGCTCCGGCGGCCCGCAGCCGGTGTTGCGTGCCCCAGTTGGTGCGGGTGAGACCGAACACGTCCCGGAGGCGCAGTCCTTCCTGGCGGAGCAGCAGCATCCGCAGGAGCAGGCACCCCGCGTCGGTGAGCATGCCGTGGACGGTCCACCAGCCCCGGGAGGATACCCAGGGAGTCACATCGCCCGTGGCCCACAGGATGCCGGCCGTTGTTATCTGCGCCAGGCGTAATGGATCGGTGTTCTTCACGGCGCGACGTTCGCGTTTCCCGCGCGACTGATTGAGTCTTATCCGCCAAAGCATCCCCGTGTGCAAACTGCGCATGAACGGTGCCGCAATGCTTGAAGGCAGTACGCAGCCGTCCCGATGAAGCATCGCTATGTTTCGAGGGTCGCCTCGGCCTGGGGTCGGTGAGAACATACAGGCATGGCATCCATACAGCGCATCCGCCCCCAGGGGCTCGTCTCGAGCCCCGCCTTCAGCCACGTCGCCATCGTGCCGCCCGGCGCGACCACCATCTACGTCGGTGGCCAGAACGCCGTCGACGCCGACGGCGCACTCGTCGGGGAGGACGACGTGGCCGTCCAGTCTGCCCGCGCCCTTGAGAACGCGCGGACCGCGCTCGCCGCCGCCGGCGCTACCCTCGGCGACGTTGTGCAATGGACAGTGCTCTTCGTCGATGGGGTGGACCTCGCGGCGGCGTACGGGGCGATCGCTTCGGAACTCGCGTCCGACGAACCGGCCCTGGTGACCGGAGCGCGTGTCGCGGCGCTGGGCGTGCCCGGGGCACTGGTCGAGATCAGCGCGGTCGCCGCCGTTATGCGGTGACGGAGATCCCGGCGAGGAGTTGGCCAAGTATCAGCTCATAGTGCTCCATGCTGCCGTAGTGGCTCATCGGCCCAGCCAGTGAGGCGGTGAGCGGGAAGGCCTGCGCCACGCCCTGGTCCACGAGGTCCTCAGCCAGCGTCTCCCCCGCGCCGCCGGACCTCGCCACCACGAACGACGCCCAGCCATAGTTTAGGCCGATAATGCCGCTGAACGTTGCCACGGCCGCGTCACCGCTGATCCCGCCGCGCTCCAGGATCCGCAGCGCCCACTCACCGATCGGCAGGGCGTTGGGTCCGGGCACGGGATGGGCGAACAGCGCTGTGACCGCCCATTGGTGTTGGTTGAGCATGTCGCGGTGGTTCCGGGCGAAAACGCCCAGGTCCCGGATCCAGCTGGCACTTTCCGACGGCGGCTCCATGCGTCCCAGCACCCGGTTCAACAGTGCGTCGACCAGCTCGTCCTTGGTGCTGAAGTAGCGGTACAGCGCCATCGGCGAAGACTCCAGTTCGGTGGCCACGGCCCGGATGGTCAACGTCTCGATCCCCTCTACGGCCACGCGCTCGGCCACGTCCAGGATTTCCTCGACGGTGAGGGAGTTGCGGGGGCGCCGGCTGCGGGGGGCGGACACTGCTCCAGGCATGGACTCAACTCTCTCTCGTGGGCTCTTGTGTACATTGTACGTTAAGCGTAACGTACAACGTACACAAGCCGTTTCCCCTAGGAGATTCCCATGTCATTCCTTCGCTGGACACCTTCCTTCCTTGGCTTCCCGCTGGGCGGCTGGCTGGCCTTCCAGCTGGTCGGCCCGGCCAATAGCCCGCTG
>NZ_JAKFFD010000115.1:0-15556 GCF_036675385.1 Pseudarthrobacter sp.
GGTGGTGCTGTTTCCGCCAGCGGTGGCGACGACATCACCCAGGGTCTGCCCCGTATCCAGGAGCTCTTCGAAGCCCGTACTCCGAAGGGTGTCGCACCGATTGCTGAAGCAGCCGGCCGCATCGCCATCGAAGAGTCCGAGCGCCAGATGCGCCTGGTCATCACTCCGGATGACGGCTCTGAAGAGATCGCCTACCCGGTACTGCGCCGTTCACGCCTCCTCATTGAGGACGGCGAGCACGTCACAGTGGGCCAGAAGCTCATCAACGGTCCGGTGGATCCCAAGCAGGTGCTGCGCATCATGGGTCCCCGTGCCGCGCAGAAGTTCCTGGTGGACGAGGTCCAGGGCGTGTACCGCAGCCAGGGCATCGGTATCCACGACAAGCACGTCGAGGTTATCGTCCGCCAGATGCTGCGCCGCGTCACGGTCATCGAGTCCGGCGAATCGGATCTGCTCCCCGGCGAGCTCGCCGAGCGTAGCCGTTTCGAGGAGGCCAACCGCCGCGTTGTGTCCGAGGGCAAGACTCCGGCTTCCGGACGTCCTGAGCTCATGGGCATCACGAAGGCGTCCCTGGCCACCGAGTCCTGGCTGTCGGCAGCTTCCTTCCAGGAGACCACCCGCGTCCTGACGCAGGCGGCCATGGAAGGCAAGAGCGACCCGCTGCTCGGCCTCAAGGAGAACGTCATCATCGGTAAGCTGATCCCGGCCGGCACGGGTCTCCCGCGCTACACCGAGGTCACCGTGGAGCCCACTGAGGAAGCGAAGGCCAACCTGTTCACCGGCCCCAGCGCATTCAGTGACTTCTCGTACGACTCCCTGGGCGGCGACGGAGCTCCTGAGTTCCACGCCATCCCGCTGGATGACTACGATCTCGGCAACGATTTCCGCTAACGCCTAAAGCAACGCGGGGTCACTTACGGCCCAATCTGCACCTCGGATTGGGCTCAAAGTGACCCCGCGTTGCTGTTTAAGTGCTGAAGGAACTTTGAGTGGAGGACGACGGCGGCACCCGGGGTCCGCCGTCGTGCGCTATACACCCGATTAAGGCGCGGGATCAAGCCGTGCTAGAATTTTGGTAATTGTTCTGTGTGGCAGTGGATGAAGGCCGCCGCAGCATCATTTTGGTTTTGTTCTCATGATGCTGGGTGGAGCTTGTTTCCGGGTTGCGGGTAAGGTGCGCAACGAATGCCACGCTTTTGCACGCCTACGCAAGTTTCCGACAGGCCTCTGCAAGGAGCAACGCCAAAACCATCATATTCAGGCTGGCGCCTGAGCGTGAAGGTAGAGATCAAACCAACGGAGAACACGAGAGTGCCTACGATTAACCAGCTGGTCCGCAAGGGCCGCACGCCTAAGGTCAAAAAGACCAAGGCTCCCGCGCTTAACGGCAGCCCGATGCGCCGCGGTGTTTGCACCCGCGTTTACACCACCACCCCCAAGAAGCCGAACTCGGCTCTTCGTAAGGTTGCACGTGTGCGCCTCAACGGTGGCGTTGAAGTTACCGCTTACATCCCCGGTGTAGGCCACAACCTGCAGGAGCACTCCATTGTGCTCGTTCGCGGCGGTCGCGTGAAGGACCTCCCCGGCGTTCGCTACAAGATCGTCCGTGGCGCCCTCGATACCCAGGGTGTGAAGAACCGTAAGCAGGCACGCAGCCGTTACGGCGCAAAGATGGAGAAGAAGTAATATGCCTCGCAAGGGTCCGGCCCCCAAGCGGCCGCTCGTACTAGATCCCGTTTACGGCTCCCCGCTGGTTACCCAGCTGATCAACAAGGTGCTGGTTGACGGTAAGAAGTCCACCGCAGAGCGCATTGTTTACGGTGCCCTCGAAGGCGCCCGCGCCAAGTCCGGCGGCGACCCCGTAGCAGCCCTCAAGAAGGCCATGGAGAACGTCAAGCCTTCCCTCGAGGTCCGCTCACGCCGCGTTGGTGGCGCTACCTACCAGGTTCCGGTTGAGGTCAAGCCGGGCCGCTCCACCGCCCTCGCCCTGCGTTGGCTGGTTGGTTACTCCAAGGCCCGCCGTGAAAAGACCATGACCGAGCGCCTCCAGAACGAAATCCTGGATGCCTCCAACGGTCTCGGTGCCGCTGTGAAGCGTCGCGAAGACACCCACAAGATGGCCGAGTCCAACAAGGCCTTCGCACACTACCGCTGGTAATACTTCCCGGACGCCGCCGGCTCGACTGAGCCGGCGGCGAACGCGTAGTCCATCCGAAAGGGAGACACCGTGGCACAGGACGTGCTTACAGACCTTAGTAAGGTCCGCAACATCGGCATCATGGCTCACATCGATGCTGGCAAGACCACCACCACCGAGCGCATTCTGTTCTACACAGGT
Organism: Pseudarthrobacter sp.; assembly: GCF_036675385.1. Classification (NCBI taxonomy): domain Bacteria; kingdom Bacillati; phylum Actinomycetota; class Actinomycetes; order Micrococcales; family Micrococcaceae; genus Pseudarthrobacter; species Pseudarthrobacter sp. The sequence goes on from NZ_JAKFFD010000115.1 coordinate 2,339, forward strand.
GTGAACCACAAGATCGGCGAAACGCACGACGGCGCTTCGACGACTGACTGGATGGAACAGGAGAAGGAACGCGGCATCACCATCACGTCTGCCGCCGTGACCTGCTTCTGGGACAACAACCAGATCAACATCATTGACACCCCCGGCCACGTTGACTTCACCGTCGAGGTTGAGCGCTCACTGCGCGTCCTCGACGGCGCCGTTGCCGTGTTCGATGGTAAAGAAGGCGTCGAGCCCCAGTCTGAGACCGTTTGGCGCCAGGCTGACAAGTACAACGTTCCGCGTATCTGCTTCGTCAACAAGATGGACAAGCTCGGTGCTGATTTCTACTACACGGTAGACACCATCATCAGCCGCCTCGGTGCCAAGCCGCTCGTTATGCAGCTGCCGATCGGTGCCGAGAACGACTTCGTCGGCGTCGTCGACATCCTGGAAATGCGCGCGCTGGTCTGGCCGGGCGACTCCAAGGGTGACGTCACCATGGGTGCCAAGTACGAGGTCCAGGAGATCCCCGCGGATCTGCTGGAGAAGGCCAAGGAATACCGGGCTGCCCTCGTTGAGACGGTGGCTGACGCTACCGAAGAGCTCATGGAGAAGTACCTCGAGGGTGAAGAACTCTCCGTCGAGGAGCTCAAGGCCGGCATCCGCAAGATGACGATCAACTCCGAGCTCTACCCGGTCTTCTGTGGCTCCGCGTTCAAGAACCGCGGCGTTCAGCCGATGCTTGACGCCGTGGTTGACTACCTGCCCAACCCGCTCGACGTTCCGCCGATGATCGGTCACGATCCTCGCGACGAAGAGAAGGAACTCACGCGCGCGCCTTCCTCTGAGGAGCCGTTCTCGGCTCTGGCGTTCAAGATTGCTGCGCACCCCTTCTTCGGCCAGCTCACCTTCATCCGCGTGTACTCCGGTCACGTCGAAGCGGGTGCTCAGGTGGTCAACTCCACCAAGGGCAAGAAGGAGCGCATCGGCAAGCTGTTCCAGATGCACGCCAACAAGGAAATGCCCGTTGAGGGCGCTACCGCCGGCCACATCTACGCAGCGATCGGGCTGAAGGACACCACCACGGGCGACACCCTGTGTGACTCCAGCAACCAGATCGTCCTCGAGTCCATGAGCTTCCCGGAGCCCGTGATCTCGGTTGCCATCGAACCGAACACCAAGGGTGACCAGGAGAAGCTCTCACTGGCTATCCAGAAGCTCTCCGCTGAGGACCCGACCTTCCAGGTCTCCCTCAACGAGGACACCGGTCAGACCATCATCGCCGGCATGGGCGAGCTCCACCTGGATATCCTGGTGGACCGCATGCGCCGCGAATTCAAGGTCGAGGCCAACGTCGGCAAGCCGCAGGTCGCTTACCGCGAAACCATCAAGAATGTTGTTGCGCGTCACGACTACACGCACAAGAAGCAGACCGGTGGTTCGGGTCAGTTCGCAAAGATCCAGATTGCCATTGGGCCGCTGGACACTTCCGAGGGCGAGCTGTACGAGTTCGAGAACAAGGTCACTGGTGGCCGCATTCCGCGCGAATACATCCCGTCGGTTGACGCCGGTATCCAGGATGCACTGAATGACGGCGTCCTGGCCGGTTACCCGGTTGTTGGCATCAAGGCGACGCTGATTGACGGCGCTTACCACGATGTTGACTCTTCGGAAATGGCGTTCAAGATCGCCGGCCGTATGGCTTTCAAGGAAGCCGCACGCAAGGCGAACCCCATCCTGCTCGAACCGCTGATGGATGTAGAGGTCCGCACCCCTGAGGAATACATGGGTGAAGTAATCGGTGACCTCAACTCCCGCCGTGGCCAGATGCAGTCCATGGAAGATGCACAGGGTGTCAAGGTCATCCGTGCGCACGTCCCGCTGTCCGGCATGTTCGGCTACATCGGTGACCTGCGTTCCAAGACCCAGGGCCGCGCTGTGTATTCCATGACGTTCCACAGCTACGCCGAGGTCCCGAAGGCATTTGCCGACGAGATCATCCAGAAGAACCGCGGCGAGTAGTCTTCCGACTTTCGCAGCAAAAACTCGGGTGCGTTTCCGGTTGACGGAAGCTCACCTGGTGCAGGTGGCCGGGTCCGGTCAAGCCGGGCCCCGGCCATCTGCGCGAACAGGCTCGAGGGACTAGTATTAGTTCCTGAATCTGCAATTTCACCAATCCAAAGCCCCCCAAGTAGACTTGCCTGAGTTTCTGCCGCGATAAGCGCGGTCGAAGGGTAAGTCATTTGAAAACGTTCTAGGAGGAACCTGTGGCAAAGGCAAAGTTCGAGCGGACTAAGCCGCACGTCAACATCGGCACCATTGGTCACGTTGACCACGGTAAGACGACGCTGACTGCCGCCATTTCCAAGGTGCTGTACGACAAGTACCCGACTCTCAACGAGCAGCGCGACTTCGCGTCGATTGACTCTGCTCCGGAAGAGCGCCAGCGTGGCATTACGATCAACATTTCCCACGTTGAGTACCAGACCGAGAAGCGCCACTACGCACACGTAGACGCTCCGGGTCACGCTGACTACATCAAGAACATGATCACCGGTGCTGCACAGATGGACGGTGCAATCCTCGTGGTTGCCGCCACTGACGGCCCGATGGCTCAGACCCGCGAGCACGTTCTGCTTGCCCGCCAGGTTGGCGTTCCCTACCTGCTGGTTGCGCTGAACAAGTCGGACATGGTTGACGACGAAGAGCTGCTGGACCTCGTTGAAATGGAAGTTCGTGAGCTGCTTTCGGCTCAGGGCTTCGATGGCGATGAAGCTCCCGTTGTTCGCGTTTCCGGTCTGAAGGCCCTCGAAGGCGACCCGGTTTGGGTCAAGTCCGTCGAGGACCTCATGGCAGCTGTCGACGAGTCCGTTCCGGACCCCGTACGTGACCGTGACAAGCCGTTCCTGATGCCGATCGAAGATGTCTTCACGATCACCGGCCGTGGCACCGTTGTAACGGGCCGCGCCGAGCGTGGAACTCTCGCCATCAACTCCGAGGTCGAGATCGTCGGCATCCGCCCGGTCCAGAAGACCACGGTTACCGGTATCGAGATGTTCCACAAGCAGCTCGACGAAGCATGGGCCGGCGAGAACTGTGGCCTCCTGCTCCGCGGTCTGAAGCGCGATGACGTAGAGCGTGGCCAGGTTGTCGTCAAGCCGGGTTCCATCACCCCGCACACCGACTTCGAGGCCAACGTCTACATCCTCTCCAAGGACGAAGGCGGACGTCACAACCCGTTCTACTCGAACTACCGCCCGCAGTTCTACTTCCGCACCACGGACGTAACCGGCGTTATCACCCTGCCGGAAGGCACGGAAATGGTTATGCCTGGCGACAACACTGAGATGACCGTTGCGCTCATCCAGCCCATCGCCATGGAAGAGGGCCTCGGCTTCGCTATCCGCGAAGGCGGCCGCACCGTTGGTTCAGGACGCGTTACCAAGATCATCAAGTAATTTACTTGTTGACTACGGAGCTGATCGCCGTCTGACGGCCTGACGCGAAGTTTGGAACAGCCCCGCTGCTAGTGCAGCGGGGCTGTTCTTTGCTACGATTAATCCAATCACTGGATTAATTGCGCAGGCAGGCCTGCCCTCTGGAAAGGGATCGCCATGAGGGACGAATCATATGAAGCGGGGTACCGCGCCGGTCACCTTCAGGGGTGGCGTGACGCCGTGGCCAAGCTTCAGGCGTCTGGCCAGCCAAGTCCGGGGGCCACACAATCGCCAAGTTCTGCCGACGCCGACTCACGGCTGGGGGAGGGCCCGCCCCTGGGGCAGCGTGCGACGGCGGCAGCCAGCAGTGTGCCCACGCCGGCCACGCCAATGCCCGCCGACGTCAGCATCTCCCTGGTGCCGGCGTCGCCTTCGGCGCCCTTATCGTCGCCGTCGCCCACCGCGTCGGTGCCACCGAGGATTCCGCCGCAGTCTCCGGCCGCCTCGTTCCAGACATTTCCGGAGACACCGGCCGAGCGCCAGGCCCGCCGTGAAAAGCGGGACCGGCAGAACATCAACATCACGCTGTACGTGGCCAGCCTGCTGCTGGTGGCTGCCGCAGCACTCTTCATCGGCACCAGCCTTCCGCCCATGTTGCGCTTTGCCGGCGTCTGCGCAGTCACGGCGCTTTTCTACGGCGCGGGATTTGTTCTGCACGCCCGGGTCCCGCGGCTGAAGCCTGCTGCCGTGGCCTTCACCGGCACCGGGCTTGCCCTGGTTCCTGTGACCGGGCTGGCACTGTTCAACTTCGCATTGCATCACGGCCCGTCTGCCTGGCTGATCACGTCGCTGATCGGTACGGTGGCTTATGTTGCGGCGGCGGTCCGGCTGGAGAGCAGGGTTCTCGTATACCTTTCCTTCACGTTTGTGGCTTCCACAGCGTTCTCTGGCGTTTCAATCCTGGGTGGCGCGCTCGTCTGGTATTTCGCTGCGCTCATAGCCGTCGCCGTGCTGCTAACTGGCATTGCCCTGGCCCGGCCGCGTTGGCTGCCGCCGGTCTATGTCAGGCCGCTGATGGTCCTGCACCCGTTGGTGGTTCCGGCCGTTGCCGTCGCCGCGACCTGCGTGCCGTTGCACTTGGACAAAGCTGAGTACGCGCTGGTCATCGGGATGTGCGGAGTCTATTTTTCCCTCATGGCCGCTGTTCCGGGGCGGTTCAGGCTGATCAACTTCTATGCGGCACGGGCCGCCCTGACTGTAGCTGCCGCCGTCGAGATCTGGCACCTGACCGGCAGGGGGACCGATGCCCTGCTCGCCGCCGGCGTACTGTTCGCCGCCCAGGCAGTGGGGCTGGCGTTCCTGTCGGCCAGGCTGACGGGCTGGTTTCCCCAGCAGCAGGCAGGCTCGTCCGGCGCCGGCAACAGCCCAAACGCCGCTGGAGAACGCTGGCAGGTTGATGCCCGGGCGACGTTCGCCCTGCAACTCGCTGCCACCACGGCGTTCAGCGTTCAGGAGACCGCTGTCGGCTTTTTCCGCGCTATGGATGGCTACGGTTCAGTCGCAGCGGGTACTGCGGTGCCGCTGTGGGTGCCGGTGGCATTATCTTTGGCCACGGGCATGGTGCTGGCAGCCAAGTGGGCCGGCCGGGCCGAATGGGCGCCCGTGGCCGCACTGGTGTTGGCCGGCATAGTTTCGCCTTCGATGGGCGCGTGGCCGCTAGCCGGAATGCTGCTCGCCGCGGCTGGCTTCTGGGCGATCCGTGGGGTTTTCGCGGCAGGTGATTTCCGCGGCCGGCTGGTTCTGGGGTCCCGGTTGGCCCTTACCTGTGCGGTCCCTGTAACTGTTGCGGCAGTGATGGATGACGGCCCCGGGCGGGCCGAGGCGTCCGTGTTCGCGCTGTTGCTGGCACTCGTGTGCCAGCAACTCCTGACGGCGCTCCTGGAACGCGCGGGCGTGCGGATGTTGGCGCCGGAGGCAACCTTGGGCGTCTTCGGTACCGGGGGTGCGCTCGTTCTGGCCGGGATGCCGTTCATTGAGACCTCGCCGGACCACGGCCTGACAGCCGTCTGCGTGATCATCCAGCTTGCTGCCGCTTTTGTCATCGGAGCGCTGGTGGTTCCACGGCCGGCTACGGAACCGGACTGGGTTGCAACGGTGTGGGAGGCCTTGCCGCTGGGTATGTCCGTGGTCGCCGCGACGGTCGCGTTCCAAGCCGTTTCACTAGGCGCCGGGAATGCGGCGTTGTTGTTGGTGGTTGCATATCTTCTCATCACTGCGGTTCGTCTGCCTCTGCGCCAACACCGCTGGGCCTACTGGTGGTTCGCCAGGGCGGCAGCCACCGTACTTGCCCTGACAGCTTTTCACCAGCTGCAGCGGGACGGCGGCCCGGTGGTCATCGCGGACGAAGTGGTCCACCCGGCAACGGTCCTGGTGACCGTGCTGGCACTCCAGCTGTGCTTTCCGCTGGTTGCTGCGGGGCGCCGTCGTGCTCCCCGCGGGATTCTTGCTGACGCGGGCGCAGTGCTCCTTCTCCAGTTGGCCGGCATTGCCAGCCTCTTGCAGTCAGGTTCCGCAGACTGGCAGGAAACGTACGCTGCAGGACTCGTGGCCCTAGGCGCTGCGGCCTCGGGGTACTTCCTTCGCAGAGTGGCGGGTGCACTCTGGTTGGCCCCGTTTGCATTTGTTGTGCTGCTGGTCCTCAGCGATGGCGATCTGCTTCGGGTGGAACTGATCCTGGGTATCTTCGCGGTCTACTCCACGCTGATGGTGGTGGCCGAGCAACAGCGGGCCAGGAAGGGCTGGTACTTTGTGGCGGCCCGCGTGCTGACGGCAGGCCTCGCAGTGGTCCTCAGCTACGACATCACCGCCTCGCCCACTGTGGTTTCGGTGACCTTTGCCCTGGTGCTCGCGGCCCAGCATGCCGTCCGCTGGGTGATGCGCACACGGCTGGCTGACATCCCCTTCCAGCAGGCTGCAGTCTGGATCACCCTGGCCGGGCAGGCATTGCTGCCGCTGGTCTACGTGACCAGGCCGGGCGACGTCGGGCTGCTGGCGCAGGACGATGACGGCGGCCGCTGGGTGGTGTTGCTGGAACTGCTGTTGCTGCTGGTCTCTGCTGTGGTGGCCAGGACACTCTTCAGTGCCTACGGAGCCCGCTACTTCGCTGTGTATTCGGCGCTGTTCGGCGTGCTCGCCCTGGGCCCGCTGTTCACATTCGGCGGGACCTTCCTTGTGACCGCGGTCCTGAGCCACACCGGCACTGCCGTGACTCTGCTGGGTGGTGCGCTGCTTGCGACCGCTGCCGGCATCCTGCGGCACCAGCAGAACGCGGGCCGGCAGAACGGGCTTACTCAGAACGGGCTCACTCAGAGAGGGCATGAGCAGAATGGTCACCAAGAGACCGCTGGCGACGCGGACGTCGAGCACTGGATCTGGCTGGTTACCGCCGGCTCGTTTGCCGGTGTTGGGCTGCTGATCTCGCCGTTGGCGGCCGACTGGGTGACGGGTGCGGCTGTCCTGGCCCTGTCAGCCGTGTGCTTTACCGCATCGCACGTCGAGGATCTGCCGGTGCTGTATCCGCCCGCAGCCGTGGCCGCGCTCGGCGGGTCCGTCGCCTTGGCGGCGGAGGCGTATCAGGATGTCCCCGGTGTCTGGGACGGATTCCTGCCATGGCTGACCGGCGCGGGCGTGGCTTCGGCTGCCCTCTACGCCGTGCGGCTCATGCGCAGCGGCCCGTTGCAGGCCGAGCCGGTGCGTCGTTGGTCGCTTGCCGGTGCGGCGTTCCTCGGCCTCGTGCTGGTGGTCTTGGTGGGAATCCGGCACGATGCAACGTCCTGGACGGCGGCCGCCGTGCTGGCCGCAGCCGTCGGGGTGTCCTACAGGGAGGCTCCCGCAAAGGCGCAACGGATCGTCCTCGAAGTGGGTGCGTTGCTGCTCACAGTAGCCATCCAGCGCGCTGCCATCTTCGAACTGGACGCGCCTGAACATCGCACAGGCCGGCTATTGACCGACCTTCCCAGTCCCTTCTGGGTTGTCCAGTGGTACGTGGTCCTGGCCGCTGTCCTCGGTGGCTTGCGCTACTTCGCCGGCAACCAAGCTGCCGGCCGGTTCCTGGTGGGCGCGTCCTCTGTTTTGCTCTCGCTGAGCGGCCTGGGCATAGTGTTCGGCGGGAACGCTGGGCAGCAGCTGTGGGTCCTGGTGCTCTTCGCCCTGCTGCTCATGGCAGGCCTTGGACTGGGGGAACGGCTCTTCGTCTGGTGGGGCGCGGCAGGGGTGGCCGCCTGCATTCTGTGGGCCATGCGGCAGTACACGTTCCTGCTGTTGGCGTTCATCGCTGTGGGGCTGATCGTCTTTGCCGTCTGGCGGCTGAACCGTGGAACGGCCGGTCAGGCGCCGGAGGCGGGACCAGAGGTGACCCCGGGTCCTGAGTCCAGCCCGCCGTCCCACGACCGCAGGGAACCGTCCCGCCGGCACTGATACTGTTGCTGACAGCGAGAGGAGTACATCATGGAATGGCTGATTTTTCTGATCATCGTGGTCGCCGTGGTCGCCGGAGTTTTCTGGGCCAAGAGGCATTTCCGCACCGAGATTGACCGCGCCAAGCGCATCAACCGGGCAAACAAGGACAAGTAGCAAGGCCATCGGGCCTCGGCCGGCCGGGGTGTTCGCCGGTGCTCAGCCGGGCTGGCCTTCGCCGGCCAGTGATTTCCGGGCCTGGCTGAGCGCCCGGTACCAGTAGAACGATTCCTTGGGTGTGCGCTCCAGGGTGTCGAAATCCACGTGCACCAGGCCGAAGCGCTGGGAGTACCCCGCGGCCCATTCGAAGTTGTCCATCAGCGTCCAGACGTAGTAGCCGCGGAGGTCCACGTCGTGGGCGATTCCGCCCGGTGCCGTCGCCTCCAGCGCGTGCCGCAGGTGGTCCGCGATGTAACTGATCCGCCCCAGGTCCTGAATGGGGCCGCTGACGTGGTCGGGCTCCGGGAAGCTGGCGCCGCTTTCGGTGATGTACAGCGGGGGCAGCTCCCCTTTATAGCGGTCCTTTAGTTCGCGCAGCAGGATGCCAAGGTGCTCCGGCGCTACCGGCCAGCCGAAACCCGTGGTGCCGTATTCGGGGAACGGCTCCTGATGGAACGGCACCCGCACCATCGCCTCGGCAGGACCCGTGGGGCTTTCGGCTGGACCCCGTCCGGCTGCCACCTTCGTCGGGTAGTAATAGTTCACGCCGTAGAAGTCCAGGGGCTGGTGGATGGTGCGGAGGTCGGCGTCAGGGATTCTTCCGAACGACCGGAACCAGGGCTTGGCGATGAGCGGCGGGCGGGGGTATTGGCCCAGGAGGACCGGATCGGCATAGATGCGGTTGAGCATCAGATCGAAAACCAGCGCGATGTATTTGTCCGTGATTTTTCGCGTGGCCGGCCGGACGGGGGAGTGGAGGTTGGTCACGCCGATTCCGCCGCGGACCCCTGCTGCGCGCAGCGCCTGGACGGCCATGCCATGGGCAAGCAGCTGGTTGTGGACAGCAGGAAAGGCATCAAAGAGGAGATCCCGTCCGGGGGCATGGACGCCCAGCGCATAGCCGTTGAGGACTACCGAGGCTGGTTCGTTGAGGGTTACCCACTGGTCTACGCGATCACCAAAACGCCGGCCGGCTTCGCCTGCGTACTCAGCGAAGCGTTCGGCGGTGGCCCTGTTCATCCAGCCGCCTCGGTGCTCCAAGGGCAGTGGCGTATCCCAGTGGTAGAGGGTGGCCATGGGGGAGATGCCGGCTTCGAGCAGCTGGTCGATCAGGCGGTCGTAGAAGTCCAGGCCCTGCTTGTTGAACGAGCCGCGGCCGTCCGGCTGGATCCGCGGCCAGGAGATGGAAAAGCGGTAGGAATCCACGCCGAGGTCGCGCATCAGAGCCACATCTTCGGGCGAGCGGTTGTAGTGGTCGCAGGCCACTGCTGGGGAGTGTCCATCGATGATGGCGCCGGGTTTCTCCGCGAAGGCGTCCCAGCCGGAGGGACCCCGTCCGTCAGCGGAGAGGGAGCCTTCGATCTGGAAGGCGGCCGCGGCAACACCGAGGGTGAACGAGCTGGGCAGACGGTCGGCCAGATCCTGGACGGAATCGTCATTTTCGACGGTCATTCCCCCATCATCCATTCGGATGTTGCCGAAGGCAATGACCCCAGGTCGCGCAGGGCCCGAATGCGCAGTGCGCTGGCACATCTGCAGTACGGGGAGGTGTCAGCCTGCAGATTCGCTTCTGGGCATAATATCCGGCATACTAGATGAGTTGTTCAAGCGCTTCTTCGTGTCCCGATCCGGATAATGCCGGGTGTCAGGGTCCAAGTGGAAGCCCAAACATAACCCACTCCCCATGGAACTGCGGATTTGTATGCGTGCTAAGCGCGACACGCCCGACCGCGGGGGTCGGTTACGTCGGCAGGTTGAGGAACCCGGATTCATCCGGATTCAGCTTGTGCGGCGGGTGGTAGTTCAGACTTCAAATGCTTCGGCAGCCACATGCAACAAGAAAGTGAACAGAGCAGCCCTCACCGGGAGCAGCACTAACTGAAAGAGAGTCAGGCGACATGGCGGGACAAAAAATCCGCATCCGGCTGAAGTCATATGACCACGAGGTCATTGACGTTTCAGCACGGAAGATCGTTGAGACGGTCACGCGCGCAGGCGCCACGGTAGTTGGCCCCGTGCCGCTGCCGACGGAGAAGAACATTTACTGTGTTATCCGCTCTCCGCACAAGTACAAGGACAGCCGCGAGCACTTTGAAATGCGCACGCACAAGCGTCTTATCGACATCATCGATCCCACGCCGAAGGCTGTTGATTCGCTTATGCGTCTCGACCTGCCGGCCGACGTGAACATCGAAATCAAGCTGTAGGGAGGTGCTGAGAGACTATGACCGCAACCCGTAACGTAAAGGGCCTGCTGGGCACGAAGCTCGGCATGACCCAGGTCTGGGACGAGAACAACAAGCTCATCCCCGTCACTGTGGTCCAGGCAGATTCGAACGTCATCACGCAGCTGCGCAACGCAGACACTGATGGCTACGTAGCTGTTCAGATCGGCTACGGCCAGATCGATCCCCGCAAGGTCACCAAGCCGCTGGCTGGTCACTTTGAAAAGGCAGGCGTCACGCCTCGCCGCCACGTCGTCGAACTGCGCACTGCAGATGCTGACACTTACGAGCTGGGCCAGGAGCTTTCTGTTGAGCTCTTCGAAGCCGGCCAGAAGATCGACGTTATTGGCACCACCAAGGGTAAGGGCTTCGCCGGTGTTATGAAGCGTCACGGCTTCCACGGCGCTCCCGCCTCACACGGTGCTCACAAGAACCACCGTAAGCCCGGTTCAATCGGTGGCGCATCCACCCCGAGCCGCGTCTTCAAGGGCATGAAAATGGCCGGCCGCATGGGCGCCGTTCGTCACACCACGCTGAACCTCACGGTTCACGCAGTTGACGTCGAGAAGTCGCTGCTCCTGATCAAGGGTGCCGTCCCCGGCGCCCGCGGCCAGGTCGTACTCGTACGCACCGCCGTGAAGGGAGCCTAGTTCAATGACTAGCACTGTCAAGGTTGACCTGCCTGCAGAGATCTTCGACGTTCAGACCAACGTGCCGCTGCTGCACCAGGTCGTCGTAGCCCAGCTCGCTGCTGCTCGCCAGGGTACCCACAAAACCAAGACCCGCGCCGAAGTTTCCGGTGCAGGTCGCAAGCCGTTCAAGCAGAAGGGCACCGGCCGCGCCCGTCAGGGTTCAATCCGTGCTCCTCACATGACCGGTGGTGGCGTAGTCCACGGTCCCACACCGCGTGACTACAGCCAGCGCACCCCCAAGAAGATGATTGCTGCTGCACTGCGCGGCGCACTCTCTGACCGGGCACGCAACGGACGCATCCACGTTGTTGCTGAACTGGTGGAGGGCACCAAGCCGTCCGTCAAGAACGCACTGGCAACGCTGCGCGGAGTTTCCGAGCGCAAGAACCTGCTGGTTGTCATCGAGCGCGCCAACGATGTTGCAGCACTTTCCGTGCGCAACCTCGCCGGTGTTCACGTTCTGTACGCAGACCAGCTGAACACCTACGACGTACTCGTCTCTGACGACGTTGTCTTCACCAAGGCTGCCTACGAAGCATTCGTTGCTGACCGGGCAGTAGCAAAGAACGAGGAGGATGCCAAGTGAGTGCAGCCACCATCAAAGACCCGCGCGACGTCGTGCTTGCACCCGTCGTATCGGAAAAAAGCTACGGCCTGATCGATGAGGGCAAGTACACCTTCCTGGTGGACCCCCGCTCGAACAAGACCGAGATCAAGCTGGCCGTGGAGAAGATTTTCTCCGTCAAGGTCGAATCGATCAACACCATCAACCGTGCCGGTAAGCGCAAGCGCACCAAATTCGGATGGGGTACCCGCAAGAACACCAAGCGTGCAATTGTGAGCCTCAAAGAAGGCACCATCGACATCTTCGGCGGTCCGCTCTCGTAGCGGAGACCACTTTAACGAGGAAATAAATTATGGGAATCCGTAAGTACAAGCCGACTACCCCGGGCCGTCGTGGCTCGAGCGTAGCGGACTTCACCGAAATCACGCGGTCGACGCCGGAAAAGTCGTTGGTACGTCCGCTGCCCAAAAAGGGCGGCCGTAACAACTCCGGTAAGATCACGACCCGTCACAAGGGTGGTGGCCACAAGCGCCAGTACCGTCTGATCGACTTCCGTCGCCACGACAAAGACGGCGTCAACGCCCGCGTTGCCGAAATCGAGTACGATCCGAACCGTACGGCTCGCATCGCCCTCCTGCACTACGTTGATGGCACCAAGCGTTACATCATCGCCCCGAACAAGCTCTCCCAGGGTGACGTCGTTGAGGCAGGTTCCGGTGCTGACATCAAGCCCGGTAACAACCTGCCGCTGCTCAACATCCCGGTTGGTACCGTAATCCACGCAGTTGAACTGCGTCCGGGTGGCGGCGCCAAGATGGGCCGCTCCGCCGGCGCATCGATCCAGCTTGTAGCAAAGGAAGGCCGCTTCGCCCAGCTGCGTCTGCCTTCCGGCGAAATCCGCAACGTTGACGTGCGCTGCCGCGCAACCGTCGGCGAGGTCGGCAACGCCGAGCAGTCGAACATCAACTGGGGTAAGGCCGGCCGCATGCGCTGGAAGGGCGTTCGCCCGACCGTCCGTGGTGTCGCGATGAACCCGGTTGACCACCCGCACGGTGGTGGCGAGGGTAAGACGTCCGGTGGACGTCACCCCGTCAACCCGAACGGTAAGCGGGAAGGCCGCACCCGGCGTCCCAACAAAGAGAGCGACAAGCTTATTGTTCGTCGCCGTCGTACTGGCAAGAACAAGCGATAGGAGCCTGGACACATGCCACGCAGCCTGAAAAAAGGTCCTTTCGTTGACCAGCACCTCTTTGTAAAGGTGGACAGGGAAAACGAAAAGGGCACCAAGAACGTCATCAAGACCTGGTCCCGCCGTTCGATGATCATCCCCAACATGCTTGGGCACACGATCGCCGTACACGACGGACGCAAGCACATTCCGGTGTTTGTCACTGAGTCGATGGTCGGGCACAAGCTCGGCGAATTCGCTCCCACGCGGACATTCCGCGGCCATGTCAAGGACGACCGTAAGGGCAAGCGCCGCTAGGCGCCTGCACTTACGTCAAAGACGAGAGAAGGAAAGCAATGGAAGCCAAGGCAATTGCGCGTCACATCCGCGTAACGCCTATGAAGGCCCGGCGCGTCGTCAACCTTGTTCGTGGTAAGCAAGCGAATGAGGCTCTGGCAATTCTGAAGTTTGCCCC
>NZ_JAKFFD010000205.1:0-15430 GCF_036675385.1 Pseudarthrobacter sp.
TGACCGTCAGAGCACACGCGACCTCCGCGACCATGGCCATCTCCTGCCCGGTATTGTCCTCGGGCGACGTTGGAGGGCCCGCCAAAGCCTCGGCAGCGGCGGAGTAACCGGCGGCCAGCCAGGCCTTCAGGGCGGCACTTTTAGCGTCCAGCCGTGAGATCGCGGCCAGCCCGTCCAGGAAACCATCTGCCACCCGGCGCAACGGATCAGCGTCCCCGGAACAGCCGGACTCGGTCCCGCCCCGGAGCGCAGAAGCAAGCCCAGCGAAAGACACCGAAAGGGCCTCCGCCGTCGCCACAGCCGCTCTGCTATCCATACCCAAAGCATCCCAGTAGGGCCTGACAATAACGGCGAGGCTAAACGGCTATGTGCATAACCCTGCTTGACGTCATTGTCGAAGAGTGTCGGCGGAGCTGGGCGCTTACGTGTCCCCTCGGGCCGGGGGCTTAAGTGTCCCCTCGGGCCGGGGGCCTTAGGTGTCCCTTCGCGTCTGGTAATTGGGGATGGTGAGGAGTGTCAGATGCTGACAACAACCTTGCCGCGGACGCGCCCTTCGTGCATGTATTCGACGGCGGCCGGCGCCTCAACGAGCGCGTAGACCTTGTCCACGGCAGGCTTCACACTGCCGGCTTCAATGAGCATGGTCAGCGCCTCGAGATCGCGGTAGTTTTCCGTCGAAACAAGCCCCTTGAATTTCTGCCCGGAGAACAGTGACACCAGCGGCGCACCCATCGAACGCTCAAACCCGCCGGTCAGGTTCCCACCGCCCTCGCCGCCGACGATCACCAGCGTGCCCCGCGGGGTCAGCACGCGCCGCAGAACCGCGAGCGGCCGGTTGCCGGCGGTATCCAGGATGACATCGTAATACTGCCCGGCGCGGGCAAAATCGTCCCGGGTGTAGTCGATGACATGATCAGCGCCGAGGGACCGGACCAGCTCCACTTTTCCGGTGCTGCAGACTCCAGTGACCTCTGCCCCGAATGCCTTCGCCACCTGCACCGCAAAGGACCCGACTCCTCCGCCAGCACCGATGATCAGCACTTTCTGGCCGGTTGTCACCTGTCCGGCATCGCGGACAGCCTGCAACGCGGTTACACCCGAAATGGGTGCCACCGCAGCTTCCTCGAACGTGAGGTTCGCCGGCTTCGTGGCCACACGTCCCTCCCTGGCGCAGACAAATTCCGCGAAGGACCCCTCGCATGTGCCGAACACTTCGTCGCCAAGCTGGAAGCGTGTGACGCCAGCCCCCACGGCCTCCACGACGCCGGCAACCTCACGGCCGCGGACCGGAAACTTGGGCTTCTTCAGCCCGAAGCCGAAGAGGCGGAGCAGGTACGGCCGCCCGGCCATAAGGTGCCACACACCCTGGTCGACGCCGGCCGCGCGGACCCTGATCAGCACTTCCCGATCACCCGGCACCGGCAGAGGGATATCCCTTAGTTGGAGCACGTCGGCATTCCCGTAAACGTCCTGCACGATAGCTTTCATGATGCGTCTCCTTGATGATTCGGGTACTGGAACACGTCCTCGAGCGGCACGCTGAGCACATGGGCGATCTGGAACGCCATCTCCAGGGACGGTGAGTACCGGCCCTGTTCTATGGCGATGACGGTCTGGCGGGTGACGCCCACACGTTCGGCGAGTTCGGCCTGCGTCATCTCGCCCCGTTCGAACCGCAGGCGGCGGATGGAATTGGTCACCCGCGTTGGCTTCACCACGGCTGGAACCCCCGGCGGTAGGCGACGATCTTGGCCACGGAGCCCAGGATCGCGGACAACACAAACGTCAGGTAGATGACGTTTGCGATCCAGAAGTGGTCCACCTCGGCCATCGCCAGGAGCAGCGCCGCGACGCCGCCGATGACCACAAACGACTGCCCGATGTACTCGCCGAAACGGTAGATCTCCCTGTCGCGCTGGTCCTTCTTCCCGGCCTCCTTGGGCGAAATAATGCCCAAGAGTATGTGCAGCGCGATGGACGCAACAATGGATGCCCCGATGGTCCACAGCAGTGGAGCCACGTAGGGAACCTCAGCAAGGGGCATTGTGCCGGCCATGCCCAGGACGATGGCCAGATACACGCCATAAGAGCCCGTGGCCACCACCCCCATGATCCAGGCACTCTTCTCTTCGAAGGACATCTCCACTCCCTGTGATGCATGCATGTAAACCAAACTTGACATTTTCAATGTAAAAGAAAGCAGACATCGAGTCAAGGTTTCTTGACCTGCCAGGGCAGGTGTCGGCCCTGCAAATGATCTGTGAGAAGCCAGCCCACCTAGATGCGGGAAAAGCGGGCAAACCCAGCGTGGACGTCATGGACAATGACAGCCCCACCACCTAGGACCTGGGCCTTGGCCCGAAGCCGCGCCAAGAGCTCCTCGCTGGGACGGCCAAATACTTCGATGGTCCGCAACGTGATGAGGGGCGCGATAGGAGGAAACTTGGGGCCGGCGACCTTCATGTGGAACTCCAAGGAGGCCAGATCCGCGTGGAGGTTCATGACGCTCATCGTGGAGCCGTCCTCTGAGAAATAGACGCGGTAGGCGAGGATCTGAGGCTCGTTCATTTCGACGAATGAGCTCAACTCCGCCATGGCAGCCTTCAACTCCTCGAGCCTGCCGGGGCGGACCTCAGACGTATCGAGGTATGCGATGAACTCATCCATGCCATCCCTCCCGTTAAAACCGCGTCAACGCCCGTGCCAAGGGCCGCCTTTGGGCCGCGAACGTGATCCGTTATGGTCAATTTTCCTCCCGATCCGGCTCCGGCACACCCCCGATGCCAGCCACCCACCCGTCACGCGGGCTTCTCATCGTCTGAGAACCGAGACAGCGAAATGTCGTGAAGCCCATCACAGCAGGCCCGGAAATGGTCTGCTGGTTAGCGATCCCCCTCCCAATGACGAGAAGGTATTTGTATGCAGCAAGCACCAAGCGCCACCAGGCAAGACGCAAGCCCGGCCGAAAAGCCCAGGCCGGGATCCGGCGTCGCGCAGGTCCTGAACCGGGGACTGAACGTCCGGCACATCCGCTTCATGGCCCTGGGTTCGGCGATCGGAACCGGTCTGTTCTACGGCTCGGCCTCCGCCATCCAGAAGGCGGGCCCGGCCGTCCTGCTCGCCTACATCATCGGCGGCGCAGCGGTGTTTATGGTCATGCGGGCCCTCGGCGAGATGGCCGTCCGCCACCCTGTCTCAGGCTCGTTCGGCCAGTACGCCAGCCGCTACCTCGGCCCGCTGGCGGGGTTTGTGACCGGCTGGACGTATGTCTTCGAGATGGCGATCGTGGCCATCGCGGACGTGACGGCTTTCAGCATTTACATGGGCTTCTGGTTTCCGCAGGTGGACCGCTGGATCTGGATCCTGGCCATCATCTGCTTCCTGGCCGCACTGAACCTGCTCAGCGTGAAGGTCTTCGGCGAGCTCGAGTTCTGGTTCTCGCTGATCAAGGTGGTGGCCATCATCGCCATGATCGCCGGCGGCGCCGCCATCATCGCGTTCGGTTTCCAGGCCGGCGGGTCCACCGTGGCCCCGGGCCTCGGCAACCTCGTGGAGCACGGCGGGCTGTTCCCCAACGGCTTCGAAGGGCTCCTGGCCTCGTTCGCCGTCGTGATGTTCGCGTTCGGCGGGATCGAGACGCTTGGCATCACCGCCGGCGAGGCCGCGGACCCCAAGAAGGTTATCCCCAAGGCGGTGAACACGGTGCCGGTCCGCGTCCTGCTGTTCTACGTCCTGACCCTCGGCGTGCTGATGAGCCTCTTCCCGTGGAACGAAATCGGCAGCAACGGCAGCCCGTTCGTCCAGATCTTCAGCGGCCTGGGCATCCCGGCCGCACCGCACATCCTCAACGCCGTGGTGATCACCGCCGCGCTCTCCGCCATCAACAGCGACATCTTCGGCGCCGGCCGCATCCTGTTCGGGCTGTCCGGGCAAGGCCACGCGCCGGCAGTTTTCGGTAAGGTCTCGCGCCATGGCGTGCCGTGGATGACGGTGGTGATGATGGCCGGCATCCTCCTGGTGGGCGTGGTGCTGAACGCCGTCATTCCCGAAGACGTCTTCATCCTGATCGCCTCGATCGCCACCTTCGCCACCGTCTGGGTGTGGGTCATGATCCTTGCCTCCCATGTGGCGATGAAGCGGGAGATCGCGCGGAATGGACTGCCGGCGTCGGAATTCCCCTCCCCGTGGTGGCCCGCGGCATCCATCCTGACCATCGCGTTTATGGCGCTGATCATCGCCGTCCTGGGCGCCTTCGAGGACACCCGCGTGGCACTGTACGTGGGCGCGGCGTGGCTGGGGCTGCTGGTCCTCGCCTACCGCCTCTGGGTCAGAGGTAACGGACGACGCCGGGCCGAACTTGTGGACGAAACCTCACCGCTCCCGGTGGTCGCCTCAGCCCGCCGGAGCTAAGATCAGGCATGGTTCCACTCTCAAACCTTCTGGCGTTTGCGCTGGCATCCGTGGTGCTGATCGCTGTCCCCGGACCCAGCGTGCTGTTCGTGATCGGCCGTTCCCTGGCGCTCGGCTGGAAGGGCGGCGTCCTGACGGTGCTGGGCAACGCGACCGGGCAACTGGTGCAGGTGGCTGCAGTCGCGCTCGGCGTGGGCATTATTGTGGCGCAGTCCGTGGTCCTCTTCAGCGTGGTGAAGCTGGCCGGGGCCGCCTACTTGGTCTATCTGGGCATCAAAGCCATCCGGAACCGTCGGCACAACTCATTCGCGGATCGTCAGCCAGCGGCTTCCTCGCCACGGCGGCTGGTGGCGGAAGGCCTGGTGGTGGGTATCACCAACCCCAAGTCGGTGGTCTTCTTCGTGGCAGTGCTTCCGCAGTTTGTTGACTACCCTTCCGGGGCCATTCCGTTCCAGCTGGCGCTGCTGGGGGCGGTGTTCCTGCTGATCGCCGTAGTGTCAGATAGCCTCTGGGCCGTCGCCGCGGGTTCAGCCCGCCAATGGTTTGCCCGTTCGCCCCGCCGGGTTTCAGCGGTGGAGGCAACAGGCGGGGCCTTGATGATCGGCCTCGGCGGAACGTTGGCCCTGACCGGCAGCAAGTCCTAGGGACCACACCGGCGCTCTCTCACTTTTGGGGCGATTTGGCGCGACGCTCTCTCACATGAGGTGAGAGAGCGTTTGCCCAAAACGTGCATTAGGTGAGAGAGCGTCCGGGAGTTGCGCTCGTGCTCAGACGGCGGCGAGCGCCGAGCGGACCGCGGCCGGCATCGGCGTTGTGGGCCGGCCGATCAGGGTGCGGAGGTCCGAGCCGCTGACCAGGAGGTCGCCACGGGCAATGCCGAGGTCCGAGTCCGCCAGGATGTCGGCGAAGAGCTCCGGCACGCCGAATCCGGCGAGGAGTCCTGCGTAGTCGCTGGCAGGAAGGTCCTGGTACACCACGGGCGTGTTGGCCGCGGCGCTGATTTCCTGGGCCAGTTCGGTGAGCGTGAAGGCGTGGTCTCCGCCGAGCTCGTAGACCTTGCCGGCCTGATTCTCGGCAACCAGCACGGCTGCCGCTGCCTCGGCGTAGTCCACCCGGGCCGCGGCACTGACCTTGCCTTCACCGGCGCTGCCGGCAAGCGCACCCTGGGCGAGGGTGCCCTTCAGCTGGTCGGTGTAGTTCTCGAGGTACCAGCTGTTGCGGAGAATGGCGAATGGAACCCCCGAGTCCTTCAGGATGGCCTCGGTTGCCTGGTGCTCAGCGGCCAGCTTCATGCTGGTGGTGTCAGCGTTGGCCACACTTGTGTAGGCCAGCAGCTCCACGCCTTCAGACTTGGCTGCCTCAATCACCGTGCGGTGCTGGTCCACGCGCTGGCCAACCTCGCTGCCGGAAATCAGGAGAACCTTGCTGGCGCCCTGCAGGGCCAGCGCCACGGACGAAGGGTCCGAGTAGTCCATCGGCTTGACCTGCACACCGCGCGCCTTGAAGTCCGCCAGTTTTTCGATGGAACGGCCGGTGGCCACGATCTGCGCTGCCGGAACGTTGCGCTCCAGGAGGGCCTCGACGACGTGGCGGCCAAGCTGTCCGGTTGCTCCGGTGATGACGATGCTCATGGGTTGGTTCCTTTCACCATTTCTTAGGGGGTCACCTTCCACAACCAGCCACCCCGCCAATTACTTCCTGAAAGACAGTACGCACTTCTAGGTAAGGTACTCACCTTTTGGTAAGTTATGGGTATGGAAGCGACTGGATGGCCCACCACCCTGCCGGAAGATCTCCGGGCACACCTGCCGGAAGGATCGGCCGACGGCGTGTTCCCGGCTGGGTGCCCCAGCCGCACCGTCCTGGACCACATCACCAGCAAATGGGGAGTCCTGATCCTCCTGGCGCTCTCCGAAGGTGAGCAGCGCTGGAGCGAACTCCGGCGCCGGGCAGAGGGCATCAGCGAAAAAATGCTGGCGCAGACCCTCAAGACCCTGGAGCGCGACGGCCTGGTGCTGCGGAAGGCCCAGCCCGTCATCCCGCCCCGCGTGGACTACAGCCTGACCGAACGCGGCCATGAGCTGTCCGGCCTGCTGGTCCCCCTGGCCACCTGGGCCTACAACAACGCCGACGACATCCTCAACGGCCAGCGCTGATTCCCGGACAACGATGATTCCCGGCCAGCGCCGACCCCTAAATCACCTAAGTAGGATTCGCCCGCGAAGTCGAGTAGATGTTACTGGTGTGACTGGTGTGAATAGCGCCTAGTGTAAATGTAAGGTGCCAGCCAGGAATTGGAGGACCATCCTCTGCTGGGAGCGTTCCGGCAAGCGCGCCGACAGTGAGCGGACGAGCGCCGCCCTGAAGGAGTTGTTCCGATGGTCAACGCTGCCAGTAATCCGAGACAACCGCGCCTCATGGCAAGGGCCTGGAACCGCGTCCGCGCGGTGCCAGGCCCAGCAAGCCCCTACAAGATCGGTGACGCCGTGGTGGGTGACGATCCCTTCAACGGCCGGCACGAGGGTGTGGTGGTCTCACGGACCCCCGGCTCTGTCGGCATCGGAGCCGCAGAGGGCGTTGTCTACTTTGATCCCCGCCACGTCAGATGGCAGGAGTAGGCAACCGGCCCCGGCTACCGCGCCGACCAGCCGCCGTCCATTGCGTAGCTGGCCCCAGTGACCATGCCGGCGTGATCGGACGCCAGCCAGGCCGCCAGGGAGGCAACTTCCTCCGGTTCCACCAGGCGTTTCACGGCGGACTCGGTGAGCATCACCGTGGCCAGGACCTCGGACTCGGGGATGCCATGCACCCTGGCCTGGTCCGCAATCTGCTTCTCGACCAGCGGGGTCCGGACGTAGCCCGGGTTGATGCAGTTGGACGTGACTCCGTGCCCCCCGCCCTCAAGTGCCGTCACCTTGCTCAGCCCTTCCAGGCCGTGCTTGGCGGAAACGTACGCGCTTTTGAACGGGGAGGCCCGGATTCCGTGCACGGATGACACGTTGATGATGCGGCCGAAGCCGTTGGCATACATGTGCGGCAGCGAGGCCCGGATCAGCAGGAACGGGGCCTCGAGCATCAGCGCGATGATCCGGCGGAAGTCCGCCGGATCGAACGCTTCGATGGGGCTGATGCTCTGGATCCCGGCGTTGTTCACCAGGATGTCGCAGTCCAGGCTCAGGGTGGCGAGCGCGTCAACGTCCAGCAGGTCAACGGCCCAGGCGGTGCCGCCCACTTCATCGGCGAGGGCGGCAGCGCCGGCGGAGTCGACGTCGGCCACCACCACTTTCGCCCCGCGGGCGGCCAGTTCCCGGACACAGGCAGCCCCGATCCCGCTGGCGCCGCCGGTCACCACGGCCTTGCGGCCGTTCAGTGTGTTTTCCATTGCAGATCTGCTTCCCATCGTGTGCGCGCTCAATTTCCCTGCGGTGAACTGCTCAGGCAGTTCAGCGTGAGGCCGCCGGGAGCAGTCCCTCGCGGGCGGCGTCGGCCTTGTCCACTTCCTCCAGCGCGATGCCCTTGGTTTCCTTCAGGCTCAGCACCGCCACCGTTGTGATCGCGCAGGCAACCAAAAGGTAGATGGCCGTAGGCAGCCAGGAACCGGTGTCCTTGAGCCACTGGGTGGCCAGCAGCGGGGCCAGCGAACCGGCGAAGATCGAGGTGACCTGCGAGCCCAGCGAAACGCCCGAGTAGCGCATGCGGGTGGGGAAGAGTTCGGCCATGATGGCGGGCTGGCCAGCATACATAAACGCGTGCAGGCAGAGGCCGATGGTCACAGCCAGGACAATCACCACGGCGTTGCGCGTATCGAACATGGGGAAGGCGAAGAACGGCCAGGCCGCACCGGAGATGGACCCGATCAGGTAGACGGGCTTGCGTCCCAGCTTGTCGACGAGCCGTCCCACCTGCGGGATGACCAGGAAGTGGATGACGTGGGCGATCAGGAGTGCGAGCAGGAGCGAGGACGTGTCGTACTTGTGCACGCTCTTGAGGTAGACAATGGCGAAGCTGACCACCAGGTAGTACATGATGTTCTCCGCGAAGCGCAGCCCCATTGCCTGCAGGATGCCCTTGGGGTACTTGCGCACTACCTCGAAGACGCCGTAGCTGACGGCCTGTTCCTTCTCCACGAGGGCCTTGGCTTCCAGGAAGATGGGCGCCTCGGTGACGTGGGTGCGGATGTAGTAGCCAACGAAGACGATCACGGCGGAGAGCCAGAAGGCCACGCGCCAGCCCCAGCCGAGGAATGCCTCCGGGCTCAGGGCGGTGGACATAATGAACAGCACCAGCGTTGCCAGCAGGTTGCCCACCGGCACTGCGGCCTGCGGCCAGCTGGACCAGAATCCGCGGGACTTGTTGGGGCTGTGTTCGGCAACCAGCAGCACGGCGCCGCCCCATTCGCCGCCGAGCGCGAAGCCCTGGATGAAGCGGAGGGCCACCAGCAGGGCCGGAGCCAGGTAGCCGATGTCGGCAAAGCCCGGGAGGCAGCCCATCAGGAACGTCGCCACGCCGACGATCACGATGGTCAGCTGCAGTGTGGGCTTGCGGCCCAGTTTGTCGCCGATCTGGCCGAAGACGATGCCGCCGAGGGGGCGTGCCACGAAGCCCACCGCGTAGGTGAGGAACGCCTGGATGATGCCGTCCAGCTCGTTGCCGGTGGCGGGGAAGAAGTACTTCCCGAAGACCAGGGTGGCGGCGGTGGCGTAGAGGAAGAATTCGTACCATTCCACCACCGTGCCCACCATCGACGCGGCCACAATCTTTTTAAGCCCGGATCCCTTGGGTGCGGATCCGGCGGCATTGTCTGCCGAGCGCTGCTCTACGCTCATGAGTTTCTCCTTAGTGTCCACTTTGACACGCGCTGTGATCCACAGCACTAATGGCTCCACTGAGTATTACTGCACAAACATGCGCCTTCAATGCCCAATCCGGCACCTGCTGTGTGCACAATTGCAGATATGAAGGCGAATCCCGATGACCTCCTGGTCCTGCTTGCGGTATCCCGCTCGGCCAAATTTACGACGGCGGCGCAGGTGTTGGGGCTGAACCACACCACCGTTTCGCGTCGGATAGCCGCCTTGGAGAAGGCGCTGGGCGGCCGCGTCCTGGCACGGGCGGCCGGCGGCTGGGAACTGACGGAGCTGGGCACGGAGGCCGTCCGGGTCGCCGAACAGGTGGAGGCAGCGGTGAGTGCGCTGGGCCCGGCAGGCCAGGCACCCGACCCGATTACCGGCGTCGTGCGCATGACGGCGACCGACGGCTTCAGCGCCTACATCGCCGCGCCCGCTGTGGCACGGCTGCGCCGGAAACACCCGGGACTGAGCGTGGAAGTGGTGACGATGACCCGCCGGGCGCTGCAGCAGCGCTCCGGGCTGGACATCGAGGTAGTGGTGGGCGAACCGCAGGTCCACCGGGCCGAAGCCGTCCAACTGGGCGAGTACATGCTGGGGATGTACGCCTCGCGTGCCTACCTTGCCGAGAACGGGACGCCGGCGAGCGTTGCTGAGCTGACGGAGCACCCGCTGGTGTACTTTGTGGATTCGATGCTGCAGGTGGACGACCTGGACGCGCCCCGGCGGCTGGTGCCGGCCATGCGCGAAGGGCTGACGTCCACCAACGTGTTTGTCCATGTGGAGGCCACCCGTGCCGGTGCTGGCATCGGGTTCCTGCCGTGCTTTATGGGCAATCTGCACAGCGACCTGGTCCGGCTGCTCCCCGACGACTTCGCCGAGTTGCTCCCTTACTGGATGGTGCTGCGCCCCGATTCGATGCGCCGCCCTGCCGTGGCCGCCGTGGTGCAGGCGTTGCGCGACCAGACGGCGGCGCACCGGGACGCCCTGCTGGGTCGCGCTCAGACCCCATCGGCTGCTCCATAACCGCCGTTTTCGGGGCCCAAAAGGGCGCCTACGGAGCAATCGACGGTGCTGCCGGGTCGTGACGCACCGGGGAGTTCGCCGCGAAGGCGCGCACCTGGGCGTCGTTCCAGATGTGGGCCGGGACGGCGCCGCCCAGCAGCCGGCGGGCTAGCTGCGGGTCCCCGTCCAGCGGGGTATCGCTGCCGGCCATGACCATGTTGCCGAAGCGGCGGCCCTTCAGCATGGAGGGGTCGGCGATGATGACGGTGTGTGCGAATGCGGCCGCGATGGTGGCGGCGTCTTCGCGCGCATTCTTCAAGTCCGGGGCGTCGCCTGAGTTGACCACATAGATGCCGCCCGGCGCCAGGACCCGCTTGATGTGGTCATTAAACTCGGCGGTGGTGAGCGGCCGCGGCGTGAGTGAACCGGCAAACACGTCGCGGATGATGAAGTCGCGGCTGTCAGGCGTGAGCGTCTCGGTGACCTCGCGGGCCTCCCCCACTCGCAGCCGCAGGAGCGGTGCCTTGGGCAGGTCGAACCAGCCGCGGACGTACTCGGCGAGTTTGCCGTCTAGTTCCACCACCACCTGCCGGGCGTCCGGATAGGCGGTGTGGAAGTACCGGGCCAGGGAACAGGCCCCGCCGCCCAGGTGCAGCCCACGCAGCCGCTCGGTCCCGCCCACAGTCGGCGCGACCGCCTTGGCGCCGCCCTTTCCGGACTTCGGCGGCCAACGTGACTCAATCAGCGCCGCCATCCAGCGCATGTACTCAAAATCAAGGAAAAGCGGATCCGCAAGGTCGATGTGGGAGCTCATGACGCCGTTGATCTTCAGGAGCCAACCGTTGGAGTTGTCCTGGTCCGCGATGAGCTCGCAGTCGCCGGTATCAACGTAGTAGACGCCCTCAACCGGGCCCTCAGGACGGGTGCCCTTGGGCACCTCGATGACACCCGCCGTCGAACGCTGGCTGTTCCGCCCGCCTGACTTGCCGCGCTTTGCCATTACCCGTGTGCCGCTTCAGTCATGGATCAACCATAATTGACTGCCCAGCACCGGCGGTCCGGCACGGTCGCGGGGCCTGGGGCGGGGACCGTGCCGGTTGCGGGAGCAGGGCTAGGTGGCCAGCGGCCTATCCCGATCTGTCCTTTCCTGATCCCGCCGAAGTGCCTCCGCCCGGGTGGCGTCGGTTCGAGTGGCGTCGGTTCGCTCGTCGCCTTCCGGATTCACGTCGGCGTCTGTGCGGGTGGCATCCCTGCGCCCGTCCCCGTCCTGATTAATGTCCGGGTCCAGCGCATCGGCCTTCTGCGTGCGCTCAGCCACGTCCTCCCGGAGCGACCTGGCGCTGTCGGTCTTCTGCTCGGCCTCCTGCTTCAGCCTCGCAGCGTCCACCTCTGCCTTCTCTGCGTCGGCACGGGCGCGGATGGCCCGGGCTTCGTTCTCACGCGCATCGAGCTCGATGTCCTCGGCTTTCCGGCGCATTTCGGCGGCTTTTTCGCGGTGCGATTCGTCCCGCTTCTGCTGAATGGCCTGACGGCGACGCCCGGTCACCAGCCACAGCACGATCAGGACCAGCACGACGATGGCAACAATCACCCAAACCCACGATGTTGTATCCACGACTACCCACCCTTTCCACTTCATTGTGACGGGGCCCCTGCGATGCCGGGCGGCAGGCGATGCGAACCCCTTTGAAATTCAGGTAGGAAGGGTACTTACCTTCCGTTACTAATCATGCTTACTATTTTACGGCCAGTATCGCTGGTTCTTGATCAACAACCGGCCTTCTTTTGAAAGAGAGAGCGAAGATGACAGAGAACCAATGGCCCGAGGACCCGGCTAACCCGGCTCCACCGGCCACCCGAGGAACCACAGGAGAACGCGCGCCCAGTACGTTCCCCAGCACTTTGCCCACAGCGGCGCCGCAGACGGGTAGTACGTACGGGACCTCCCGCACTGATGCTGTCAAGGAAGAGGCCGGGGACGTCGCGCGGACAGCGGCGGATTCCGCACAGAGCGTGGCGGAAACTGCCAAGTCAGAAGCGGCCAACGTCGCGTCAGAGGCCAAGGCGAATGCCAAGGACCTCTTGCAGCAGGCCCGCTATGACCTCACCGAGCAGGCCAGCGCGCAGCAGCAGAAAGTGGCCAGCGGCCTCCGGTCAGTCTCGGACGAACTGCATGCCATGGCGGAGGCGTCCAGCCAGCCCGGAGTGGCCACTGACCTGGTCCGCCAGGCCGCGGAGCGTTCCTCCTCCGTCGCCTCCTGGCTGGACGCAAGGGACCCGGGATCGCTCTTGAGCGAGGTCAAGGGCTTCGCCCGGCAGCGCCCGGGGACGTTCCTGCTGCTGGCCGCCGGGGCTGGCATCCTTGCCGGCCGGCTCAGCCGTAGCCTAAGCGCCGGCGCTCCGGAGTCCGCGTCGACTTACCCTGGCACAGGCGGACAGCATGCCGCGGGCATTGGCGGCTACACGCCGTCGGGCGGCGGCACTGTCCCGCCCCCGCCCGTACAGCTGCCCGGCCCGGCCACCACCACGGCAGGGTTCGACGGCGGTGCGCCAGGGAGCAGCTACGGGGACCCGTCGCGCCCCGCCAGTCCGTTGGACAGCCCCCAACTGGCAGCGCAGCCCCTCTCGGCCGATCGCTTTGCCGGTGACCCCCTGGGAGACCGGGAGCTGGCCGACGACCCTATGGCCAACGACCCCCTGACCCGGGACCGCTCCACAGACGGCCAGACTGGCAGGCTGTGATGAGCAGCCAGATACCTGAGCCTCCCCCGTCGGCGGCCCACGCGAAAGCCGACAACACGTCGTTGGGTGACCTGCTCGGTGAGGTGACCCGCGACCTGTCCACGCTGATGCGCCAGGAGGTCGAGCTTGCCAAGGCCGAGCTCAAGGAATCGGCCACCAAGGCAGGCAGGGGCGGCGGCATGCTGGCCGGCGCCGGCGTAGCGGGCCATTTTGTACTGCTGTTCCTGTCGATCGCCCTCTGGATCGCGTTAGGCGAGCTGATGGGACTCGGCTGGTCCGCCGTCGTGGTCGCAGTCATCTGGGGCGTCATCGCCGCCGTGCTGGCGTCCGTGGGCCGCAGGGAGCTCAAAACTGTAAAGGGCATGCCACAAACCGCTGAAACACTCCAGGAAATTCCCCCAACCCTAAAACCCGGTGAGGTAAGACGATGAGCGACAACCCGGACGATATCCGTTCAGATATTGAGGCAACGCGCGCCCGCCTGGGCACGAACGTGGACGCGGTGGCGGACAAAGTGACGCCGTCTAACATCGTCCACCGGCAGACAGACAAGGTGAAAGACGCCGTGTTCGGAGTGAAGGAGAAAGTCATGGGAACAGCCGACGACGTCACCGCCCGCATGCATGGTGGCGCCCACGCCCGCACTGACAGCGCAGGCAACGCACTCAGTGAAGCGGGCGCCGCCATTGGTGACGCTCCGCACCAGGTGAAAGCAAAGACGCAGGGCAACCCGCTAGCTGCCGGGCTGATCGCGTTCGGCGCCGGCCTGCTTTTGTCATCGCTGATCCCGGCAAGCGAGAAGGAACGTGAAGCAGCGGATGCCCTCAAATCCGCCGCCGAACCGTTGACCACCGAGCTGACCGAGGCCGCGAAGGAGATGGCTGAGGGCTTGAAGGAACCGGCGCGGGAAGCCATGGAGAACGTCAAGGCCACAGCAGTCGACGCCGCCGAGCATCTCAAGCATGAGGGCCAGGTTGCGGCTGCGGACGTCAAGGAACGGGCCGCCGACGCCAGGGAGAACGTACAGAACACGTAACGGCGCCACGCCCCTAGGGCGGCGCCAGCCTTACCAGAACAGCAGCGCACAGACAGGCCGGTTCCGCCTCCTCCGACGGAACCGGCCTGCTCCGTTCCAACCCGGGAGGACACCCCATGGCCGCTCACGATTCACCCGAAACCAGCACCGCCAAGGCGGGCAGCGCTCCGGCACCCGACGACTCCCGGAAACCGGACAGCCCCACGGACGTCACCAAACCGTCGTGGCAGTACATCGCCAAAAAGACGTTCAGGGAATTCAGCAAAGACCAATGCCCCGACCTGGCGGCAGCCCTGACCTACTACGCCGTGCTTTCGCTGTTCCCGGCGCTGCTGGCACTTGTTTCGCTGATCGGTCTCTTTGGAGACCCCGAGAAAACAACCACGGCCCTGCTCGAAATCGTCCGGGGCATCGCGCCCGCGGACACGGTGAACACCGTCAGCGGTCCCGTGCAGGAGCTGACCGCCGCACCTGCCGCCGGGCTGACACTGTTCATCGGCCTCGCAACCGCACTATGGTCCGCCTCGGGCTACGTTGGCGCCTTCGGTAGGGCGATGAACCGCATCTACGAAGTGGACGAGGGCCGCCCCTTCCTGAAGCTGCGCGGGACCATGCTGGCCGTGACGCTGCTGGCAGTGGTCACGGTGGCCGTCCTCGCCGGCATGCTGGTGCTGAGTGGACCGGTTTCGGAGGCAGTCGGCGGGGCCATCGGCCTCAGCGACGCGTTCCTCACCGTCTGGAATATCGCGAAATGGCCGGTGATCGTGGCCCTGGTCATGGCGATCATTGCAGTCCTCTACTACGCCACCCCGAACGTGAAGCAGCCCAGGTTCCGTTGGATGAGCGTTGGCTCGCTTATCGCTTTGGTGGTTTTCCTGCTGGCCTCGCTCGGCTTCGCCTTCTATGTGGCGAACTTCGGCAATTACAACAAGACCTACGGCGCACTCGGCGGTGTGATCGTTATGCTGCTCTGGCTGTGGATCCTGAACATGTCACTGCTGTTCGGGGCCGAATTCGACGCCGAAATGGAGCGTGGACGGCAGCTCCAGGCCGGAATCGAGGCCGAGGAGACCATCCAGCTGCCGCCGCGGGACACCAAGAAGAGCGAGAAGATGCAGGAGCAGGAAGAGGACGATATCCGGCGCGGCCGCGAGCTGCGTGAGGGCCACGGGAACGGCGCGGACCAGGCCGGATCAGATACCGGTACCGGACCAGACGGCCACAGACGGGACTAGGCAGGGTCCGCCTGTTGGAGGAAAATCAATACCAGCAGATTCCTTCAGTTTTCCCGGGTCCTCCGTGGTCCGGGTGTCAGGCGGGGTCGGCGGCGAGGTGGCCTCTTCTGAGACCGAGGCCAGTCCCCCCAGTCGTCGTCGGCCCCCTCATTTTG